>CAZCEX010000095.1:0-11367 GCA_964497785.1 uncultured Thermoanaerobaculia bacterium
CTCCATTTCGCCCGCGACGATGTGGGCGAGCGTCGTTTTTCCGAGACCCGGCGGACCGAAGAACAGGACGTGGTCGAGACTTTCAGTGCGATGGCGAGCGGCGTTGATAAAGACGCCGAGATTACTGGTCAAACGGTCTTGACCGACGAAATCCACCAACCGTCGGGGCCGCAGGCCGTCCTCGAATGCAGCGTCGCGCTGGTTGAGTTCACCCTGCAGACCTTCGTTCATGACCCCACTATCTTACCCAGTCAAGGCTTGCAAGGCGAGGCGGAGCAACGGAGCCAGCTCGTTGGCCTCGTCAGAGGCTGCGACCTTGCTCACAGCTCTGGTGGCGTCACGTTCCGAATAGCCCAGGTTGACGAGTGCAGAAACGGCATCCGAGCGCGGATCGTGACCTTCCGCCGGTCCGATGGAGTCGTACGCCAGGTGTCCCTTGAGCTCCAATACGATGCGTTCAGCGGTTTTTCGTCCGATCCCCGGTGCCCGTTGGAGGCGGGGAAAATCGCCCGACTCCACGGCCTCAACCAGCTGCCCCGGCGTGAGGTAGGAGAGCACGGCAAGGGCGATGCGAGGACCGACACCGACGACCCCGAGCAGTTGTTCGAAGGCGGTAAGCTCGCCACGGTCGAGAAAACCGTACAGGACGATGGCGTCCTCACGGACCCGGGTGTGGATCCACAGCGTCGCTCGTGCCCCGTCCTCCAGCGCTTCAAAGGCTCGAAATGAGGTGGAGACCAGGTAGCCGACCCCTGCCACGTCGACGATCAGAGCGCCTGGTTCCAGATGTCGAACCAAACCATCAAGACGCCCGATCACGAGCCTGTTCCGCCTTTCGTCACCGCTGCTGCGGAGAGAATCGTGCCAGCAGCTCGTTGTTGACGGTGATGGGGGTATCCCGTCGCCGGTCGTTGATGATCGACGCGAGGAGCAGGTCCGCCTTTTCGGTCATGAGTCGCTGTCGAGTTGGGTTTCTCTCGTCCTCGAGCTCCTCTGTGCCAACCAGCCGGAGGTTGTTGACGCGCGCGATCACGGCACCTCGATCCGGTATCGTCACCGGTCCGACCACCTCACCAACCTGGGCGTCAAATACTGCGGTGTCGAGCCCCGGCAGCATTCCCAGTGAGGCAAACGCGGCGCCGCGCTTGTGATTCTGCACCTCGACGACGGTGGTGTCGTTCTCGGTTGCCAAGAGATCCAGGTCGGCGCCGGCTCGCAGGGATTCGGCGACGCCCAGCGCGTTCTCGTGGGCCAGCTCCATCGCGCCCTCGCGCCGCAGGAGCTGTTCGACCTCTGCCTGGACATCCTCGAAAGGTGGAACACCTTCGGGTCGGATTTCCTTCAGCTGCCAGACAATCCATCCGCGCGGCACGGGGTGAGGGCCACCGACGGCGCCCTGGCTCGCTTCGAATGCCTGTGTCGCGAGCCCAGGGTCAGAACCGGCCCCGGGAATTGGACCCTCGGCGGTGAATGGTGGGCTCTCGTTGAGCACCACGGATTCGTCTTCGTCGGCAACCGCTTGCCAGGCCGCGTCATCGGTCAGTTGCTCTGCAGTGAGACGCTGGGCCAGACGGCTCGCAACGGACTCGGCCTCGGCGGCTGCTTGGCTTTCGAGATATTGGAACTGCACGTCCTCGCGCACTTCTTCAAAGGGTCGGATCCGGTCCGGCCTATAGCCCTCGACCTTGATCACGTGAAAGCCGAACTGGCTTTTGACGGGGCCGACGATGTCTCCAGGTTTGGCGCCGAAAACGGCCTCTTCGAACTCAGCCACCATTCTTCCCCGGCCGAACCACCCGAGGTCGCCACCGTTGGCCTTGGAGCCCGGGTCGTCAGAGTGTTGCTCTGCAAGTTGAGCAAAATCGGCTTCACCTCGTGCCAGCCCGGCGACCCGGTTGGCCCTTAGCTCTGCCTCTGCGCCTTCTACCTCCGATGCACCGGGATCGACCCGAAACAGAATGTGGCGCGCGTGAACTTGTTCGCCCTCGCGGAAATCATCCAGGCGCTCGTTGTAGTAGACCTCCAGCTCGGTCTGTTCGACCTCGAGCAATCGTCGCAATTTGTTGGTCTCGACCACGAGGTAGCGAATGACACGTTCCTCAGACCTGAAGAAATCGTCCTGATGAGCCGCGAAGTACTCTTGTGCCGCTGCCTCGTCGATAGAAACGTCGGCAAGCAACCGCTCATACCGGAGCTGGACGGCGCTGATCGACGCCTCTTCGCGGTCTCGCCGGATCGTTTCGTCGACCTCGGTTTCGCTGACCCAGATTCCGTCCTGCATCATGGTCCGCAGCTTACTCAGAAGGAGGTCGTCGCGGAGCTGGGCCTCGAACTCCTGAGGGGACGTCCTGTTGGTGCGCAGGATACGGCGGTACTGTTCCTGACCGACAAACTCCCCGCGCTCGTTAGAAAAAACGGGCAGCGAGAGAATCTCGTCCTGCAGTTCGGCGGCGGAGACCACCAGACCTACCCTGTCGGCCTCTTTGAGGAGAATTTGCCGCTCAACGATCTGCTGGACCGCTTGCTGACCCAGGTCGACCTGGTCCTTGAACTGCTCCCAGTTATCGCCGAGCTGTCTCTGGTAGAGCTCCTGAAGGCGACGGACCTGATCGACGAAGTCGCGTTCGCTAACCTCGGTGCGACCGACTTTGACGGCAGCAGCCGTGCTGCCCCCCCCGGCCCGGCCCGAACCCCAATCCACGAAGACGAGCAGTACGAATACCGCCACAACGCCCCACAAAATAAACTTGAGATGTCTGAGATTGTCTCGTAACCACTTTAGAGCCATGCGCTCCTCCTCGGCTTCCCTGGACGACGACCGGTAAACACCAGAAACCGGCCCCGAACGGCTCGGTCACGGTCGTCGGACAGCCCCGACCAGAGTTGTCCTCGAGGGGGGCGCCAGTTCCAGGGGGCGCAGTTTAGCCGAAGGCCTTGTGACACGCAAGGTTGGCTCATTGTGGATAGGGTTCGATGCAGCCGGAATGCTTCTGGCTCCGCTGAAAAGAATCACCTCGTCAATGCCCATCCTTGCTCCTCAAATACCGGCGTGTTACGGTTTCCTGGGAGGGTATTTTCAGTGGCTCGCGGTATCGTGCTGGATTGGGTTGTCGTCCGTATCATCACGATCAGAAAGGTGGCTACGGTTGGCATCACCGTGGTCCTGGCCGCATTTCTGCTCGCAGTCCTGCACTACCGCATGAACCCGACCCCCGACGTGGCGGCGAAACGTTCTTTGGTTCGAGCTGAGCGGGCCCGTGGCCGAGCCCTTGCTGAAGAGCTGCCGGAAGCCTGGCGTGGAGAGTTCAACCAGGCTACGCATCAGCTTGAATCGGCCCGCACGGCCTACACTGACGAGGACTTCCCCCAGGCCTTGGAGATGGCCGACTCCGCACGGCTGCGTTTCGACGCTCTGGCGGGTGTAGGGCGCAACAATATGATTGGCGCAGGACAGTTCCACGGTGTGCGTGGACGGGTGACGATCCAGCGTGCCGGCCGCTCGAGTTGGGATCAGGCCGAGCTGCAGATGCCGGTATTCAACAACGACTTCGTCAAGACGGGTCGGGATGGGTCGGCGGAGATCCTCTTCGTCGATGGAACGTTGTTCCGCGTCACCTCGAACTCCCTTCTCGAAATTCACCAAACCGACTCGGTCGCCCGCGACAGCGCCGCCGCCAAGATGGTGGTAGGACGAATCAACGTCATTACCGGGCGATCCCGGTCCGTGGTCGCGACAGATTCAGTAGAAACGCAGATTGAAAGAGACAGCCGGATTGCAGTCGATGTGCCGGAGGATCACAACAAGACCGTGGTGTCCGCGTTTGCAGGCGGGGCCACGTTGGAGAGCTCGAGCGGGAGCACGCTGCGGGTCAGCAACCGCGAGCAGGTGGAGGCATCAGGCGAGGGTGAGTTCTCGACAAAGCGTCGGATTCCCAGAGCACCGGTGCCTCTCGAGCCGATGAACAATGCAGGATTTGACCTTCGCACTGACGGCATCATTCCCCTGCGGTGGTCGAAGATCAGGGGCACCTCCGGCGCCCGGCTTCAGGTGAGCAGAAACAAGTCATTCCAGGATGGCGCCATGGATGTCGACTCGGACGTCATCAAAGGCACCAGAGCACGATTGCAGGCGATTCACCCCGGGACGTTTTTTTGGCGATTAGCGAGCGTGAGTGACAATGGTTTGATCTCGGAGTGGAGCACCGTGCAACGGTTTCGCATCTACTCCCCCGACCACCCTCGGGTGATCCGCGATCTCGATCCGCCGGACCTGCGCCTCGTGCCCATCAGGCAGCTCGGCCATCTCTTCATTGTCGAGGGTCAGACCGAAGCGGGCGCCACGATCACGATCAACGACGAAACGGTCGAAACCGACCTGCACGGGCATTTCCAGAGGACGGTCGAGGTGCGAAGCTTCGGCTGGAACGACTTGATTATTCGGTCCACAGACCCGTCCGGCAACCATACCGAACGGCACGAGAGGGTCTACTTGGAGGATTTCTAGATGCGGCTACCCAGCCTACTTGGGCTGTTTTCATCCGACCTCGCGATCGATCTGGGCACGGCGAACACACTGGTATACGTGCGGGGCCGCGGGATCACTGTCGTGGAACCATCAATTGTTGCGGTCAATCGGGTCACGAATCGGGTCGAGGCGGTCGGCGCCAGGGCCAAAGAGATGCTCGGCAAGACGCCGGGGAACATCCAGGCGATTCGGCCGATGAAGGACGGTGTCATTGCCGACTTCGACGTCACCGAGCGTATGCTCGAACACTTCATTCGAATGGCCCATGGACGCTCCTTCCTGGTTCGGCCACGAATCGTGATCTCGGTTCCTTCGGAAATCACCCAGGTCGAGAAACGCGCCGTCAAGGATACCGCCCTCAAAGCTGGGGCGTCGGAGGTGTATCTCATCGAGCAGGCGATGGCTGCAGCCATTGGCGCCGGGTTACCCATCACCGAGCCCTCGGGGAATATGATCGTCGATATCGGCGGCGGCACATCAGACGTTGCCGTGATCTCACTCGCTGGTGTCGTGCATTCCCGGTCCGTACGGGTGGCGGGAAATGAGATGGACGAGGCCATTATTCTTTACCTCAAAAAGAAGTACAATCTTCTCCTCGGTGAACGGACGGCGGAACGAATCAAGATGGAGATTGGGTCTGCCTACACCCTCGAAGAACCGCTGACCATGGAGATCAAGGGGAGAGATCTGGTCGAGGGTGTTCCCAAGAGCCTGATCATCAACGACGAGGAGATTCGCGAGGCGCTCACGGAGATTGTGTCGACGATCGTCGATGCTGTTCGCAATGCGCTTGAGAGAACGCCGCCGGAACTCTCGGCGGATATCATGGAGAAGGGAATTATCCTCGCAGGTGGCGGCTCGCTGTTGAAAAACCTCGACAAGCGGTTGCGCGAGGAGACGGGTCTGCCCGTTTCACATTGCGATGAACCGTCCTCGGCGGTGGTGCGGGGAACCGGGATGATGCTCACCAATATCGAGCTCCTGCGCAAGATCGCTATCGCTTGACGATGCGGGACTGGGCGACGTCAGTTCCTTCGCCCTTTTTCCGAGCCCGGCTGCCTCACCAGATCCCTGCCGTGAACAGGGCTACCGATTGTTCTCCTCGGGGTTGGCTGGAGTTGTCGTGACTGAGCGGCGCCTTTTGAGGCGCACAGCCGCGGTGTGGATCCTCCTCGAGATCCTGGCGGCGACTCAGGTTCGTGGTCCTGATGGGGCGACGGTAGTCTTCTCGTGGATTCGGGGTGCGTTTCGACCCGTTGCGGAGGTGGGCAGGGGTTTGGCGGTTGTCAGCAACGACCTTCGAATAGGATTCACCGACTCCAGACGGCTCGCATCGGAGAATCGCAGGCTTCGGGACGAAGCAGAAAGCCTCGCGGCTCGCAACGTAATTTTGCGGGCCGATCTCGATGCGGCTCTTCAGGCCAGCGCCGGTGTGGTGGACCTTCCTCGGTTCTCCGGCTTTCCGGCGCGATGTGTATTCAGGGATCTCGGCACGGGTCTGATGCAGGTCGTGACTCTGCCTGGGGCGCAGGGCGCTGTCCGCCTCGACATGCCGGTTGTTGGACCGGGGGGTGTCGTAGGGCGGGTTTTTCGCATCGACGGTGCAAACTCCTGCTGGGTCCAGGCTGTGACGAACCCGGCCGCTGCGATCGCCGTAGCTTCGGCCGACGGTCAGGTTCGTGGTCTAGCGGAAGGTATGGGTGGGTCCCATCTCGCCGTGCGTTTCGTATCGCGCCGGACCTCGATCATGGTCAAAGACGCCTTGTTCACCAGTGGGGCGGACGGTATCTATCCCCCCGGGTTGCCGGTAGCCGAGGTGTCGAGGGTACGAGAGAGTCCCGATCCGTTCCTAGACATCCTTGCCAGACCATTCGTCGATCTCGGCACCCTACAGTCGGTGTGGCTGGTCGATCTCGGAACGGATGGAATGCATCCGGAGGGCCCGTGAGGCTCGGCACGAAGATCGTGATGTTGCTTGCGGTAGCCTTTGCCGCTCAGGCGGCCCTCGGTTTGCCCGGCGCCTGGTCCATGGCCGCGGCCCTGCTCCTTCCAATGCCCTGGGTGGTCGGCCCGCCATTGCTGACAACGGATCGTCGGTGGTATGTGGCCTCGTTCTTCGTAGGCCTTGTCTGGGACGCCCTTTTTGAGCCCGTCATCGGTCCCGGAGCCATTGCATGGAGTGCCGCCGCCCTTCTGTCCTGGTCATATGCCGGCTTCGTTACCGATCGATCTCCACGATCGTGGTTTGTTCTCGGCGCCGCAGGGTCTCTGACTGTGGTCTGGCTTCGGGGGATCAGTCTGATCCCGCTCGGCATCGACGCTTTTGCGAGCTGGCCGTGGCTAGTGGCTTCGATTGCACTCACCGCCCTGTGGTGCGGGGTTGTGGGATGGGTCATCTCGATGGACATTCCTCGCCGTTGGCGAGTTTACCGTTCGCGGACCTTACGGTGACCATGGGTTTTCGAGCAGATCTTGGTCTGCTGCGTTCGCGAGCACGCTGGATGACGGTGGTCATCCTGTTGACCTTCGGGCTACTCCACCTTCGCCTGGCTCAACTGCAGATCGTCGAAGGGGCTCGGTTCGCGCGCCTCGCCGAGAACAACCGGTTGCGGAGAATCCCCGTCCCGGCATCGAGGGGCCGCATTTTTGATCGTACCGGCCAGATTCTGGCGGACAACAGGCCGGCATGGCAGCTGCTGGTCTTTCCCGACGAGGCGGAGGATCTGAAGGAGACCGCTGCTTTTCTCTCAGCCCAGGGGGTGATGGCCGAAGACGTGTTCAGGGGCCAGCTCGATTCCCGCACCATCGGGACAATGGCTCCGATGTTGGTCGGCGAGGACCTGAGCTGGGAGCAGGTGGCTCGAATCCGGTCCCACCAGATCGATTTTCCCGAGCTTTCGATCATCAACGGTTTCAGCCGCAATTATCCCGCGGGCCCAGCTGCCGCCCATGTCGTTGGCTACTTGCGACGTTTGACACCGACGGAGGCCAGAGAGCGACCGGCGGCCAGACCGGATCACCTCGTCGGCGCCACCGGGATCGAGAGCCTGTCGGAGTCGTTCCTCGGTGGTACCGACGGCGAAAGATTCGTCGTGGCCTCGGCTGTTGGGAAGCAACTCGGGGTCGTTCGAGAAACCGAGGCCATCAGCGGGCGAGATCTGGCGGTGACGCTCGATATTCGTCTTCAGCACGCCGCAGTCGGGGCGCTCGGGGAGCATGCCGGCGCCGTTGTTGTGCTCGATGCGCAGACGGGTGCGGTGCGAACCCTTTACTCAGCGCCGAGCTTCGACCCCAACATCTTCACCTCTCCCCTCAGTCGGGAGACCTGGCACGAGCTCTCCAACGATCCTCTGCACCCGCTGCAAAATCGGTGTCTGCAAGGAACCTATCCGCCGGGCTCGACGATCAAACCGTTCTTTGCCCTAGCCGGTCTGGAGAACTCACTGATCACACCGGGTTGGTCTGTGTATTGCCCTGGATATATCATCCTGTTCGGCCATCGTTTTCGGTGCTGGCAGCGAGGCGGCCACGGCAGGGTGAACCTGCAACGGTCTCTCGAAGTTTCGTGCGACGTCTATTACTACCTCCTCGGGCAGAAGCATGGGATCGACGGTTTGGCGAGTACGATGCGCCAGTTCGGGTTCGGCGCCACGACCGGGATCGGGATGAGCAACGAGTCGAGAGGGCTGGTTGGAACCCCGGAATGGAGTCGGCGAGTGCGGGGAACCCCCTGGTATGCCGGCGAGTCGGTATCAGTTTCCATCGGCCAGGGTCCGGTCCTGACGACCGCATTGCAGCTGGCGCGTGCCTACGCCGCGCTCGCCAATGGCGGCCGCCTTGTTCGCCCGCATCTGGTGGCCCCCCAAGGTGTGAACAGCGATCCGCGAATCCCAGTTTCTCCCTCGACTCTGGCCGAGATCGTGCAGGGGCTGCGCAGGGTTGTTCACGGGAGCGAAGGCACGGCGAGGCGGCTCAGGGATCTGCCGGTGGCCGGCAAGACCGGCACCGTCCAGGTCGTCAGACTGCCTGAAGAAGGATCGTCTGACGACCTCCCTTTACACCTGCGCCACCATGCGTGGTTCGTCGGTTGGGCGCCGATCGATAATCCAGAAATCACCGTTGCGGTCCTCGTTGAACACGGTGGAGGGGGCGGTAGCGTCGCCGCTCCGGCCGCAACGTCGGTATTTCGGACCGCTCTGGAGATATCCGGGCGTCTGCCGGGCGCATCGCGGCCGGGCGAGCCTGGTGAGATATCCAGGGTAGAATCGCCCTAATGAGTGGGCGAATCGACGGTTGGTTGATCCTTGCGGCAGTGAGTATTTTCGGGGCATCGCTCGCGAATCTCTACGCGGTCTCACCGGCGGTCGGGCGAGGACTGTTTCTACGCCAAGCGGTGTTCGGGTGCGTGGCGCTGGTTCTTTTCTGGGTCTGCTCGTCCATCAGGGTGACGGCCTGGCAGCAGGCTGCCCCCATGCTCTACGGCGTTGGTCTTGCTCTGCTGTTAGCGGTTCTTCTCGTGGGAGAAGTTCGCAGCGGAACACGGGGTTGGTTCGTTGTCGGTCCGCTCTCACTCCAGCCCTCGGAGTTTGCGCGAGTGGCAACAATGCTCCTCGTCGCGGCACAGATCGGAGGTCGTGAAGAACCCCGACTGGGCAGATCGGGCACGATCGGCTTGTTGCTGATCCTCCTCGCGCCGATCGCCTTGATCTTGGTCGAGCCCGACCTCGGCGTTGCCTTGACCTACACTCCCATCTTTGCTGCTGGGCTTTGGCTCGGTGGTATTTCGGCAAGGGCGTGGATGATTCTGATCTTGTTGGCCATCGTTGTAACGGGAGTCGGCTGGACAACGGTTCTCAAGCCGTACCAGAAGGAACGAGTCTTGACGGTTCTCGAGCCCGACCGCGACCCGTATGGCGCCGGGTATCAGGCCCGCCAGAGCCGGATCGCGGTTGGCTCGGGAGGCGCCGTCGGCCAGGGGCTCGGCAAGGGCTCGCAATCGGTGCTGAACTTCCTCCCGGCGCAACACACCGATTTTGCATTCGCAGCATGGGCCGAGGCGACCGGCTTTGTCGGTGCGACGGGGCTGCTCATAGCATTCGCGTTGCTCATCTGGCGTTTGGGGGTGATCGCTTTGGGCGCCGAAACCCGTTTCGGTCTGGTCCTCGCGATGACTGTGGGCGCGTGGTTTGCTTTTCAGGTGGTGGTCAACCTCGGCATGGTCATGGGTTGGCTCCCGACGGTAGGCGTTACCCTGCCACTGTTCTCCTATGGAGGTTCGTCGCTGCTTTCGACCGTTGCAGCCCTGGGAATCGTGCACTCCGTATGGCGTTTCCGGCTCGTGAATTGACGTCGTGATGCAATCTGTTCTCTACCTCTCCATGAACCCTTTTGAAACCAGGGTCGCGTTGCGTGAGAACTCGTGCCTCGTTTCTTACCGAGCCGAGCGGCACCGAACGTCGTCGGTCGTGGGCAACCTGTACCGCGGGCACGTGACTCGAGTCCTTCCCGGGATGCAGGCAGCCTTTGTTGATGTTGGCCTCAACCGTGACGCTTTTCTGTACGTGCGTGAGGCTGGGGGAATCTTCGATGATTTCAATGACCTCTTTCCTGGTGACGGGGGTGAAGGATCGACGCCTGACCTGTCGGACTCGTCCATCGGCGACCTGCTTCGTGAGGGTCAGGAGGTCCTGGTTCAAATCGTCAAGGACCCTTTGGGTTCGAAGGGAGCCCGGCTCACCACCTACATCTCTCTCCCGGGCCGCTACCTCGTCTATCTACCGACGACAACCCAGCAGGGTGTTTCCCGTCGGATCACTGATGGTGAAGAACGGGAGCGCCTGCGCACCTTCGTGACCGACCTGTCGGATCCCGGAGGTTGGATTGTACGCACGGCGGGCGAGGGGCAGAACAGCGACGATCTTGCATCCGACCGCGACCACCTCGTCGCCCTGTGGCAGAGGATTCAGGAAACATCGGAGCGAAGCCATCCACCGGCTCTCATCCACCGTGAGCTCAGTCCGATCCTGCGCGCTGTCAGGGATCTGTTCACGGGGGTGATCGACGAGTGCTGGATCGATGATGAGGAGGGGTTTCAGGAGGTGCTCGATTTCCTCGAGCAAACGGATCCCCAGTTGGTACCGAGGGTCAAGCTCTTCCGCAGGGCACACGATCTGATGGCGGCACACGGCATCGACCGCGAGCTCGAAAAGGCGCTTCGACCGAAGATCTGGCTAAAGTCGGGCGGATACCTCGTCGTCAACCAGACCGAGGCGCTCGTAGCCATCGACGTCAACACCGGCAAGTTTGTCGGCTCGACGTCCTTGGAAGATACGGTCTTTCGGATCAACCTCGAAGCGGTCAAGGAGATCGCGCGCCAACTTCGTCTGCGTGACCTCGGGGGTATCGTGGTCATCGACTTCATCGACATGGAGGATCTCGAGCACCGGGAGGCGTTGTACGCCGAGCTCGAAGAGGAGCTTCGACTCGATCCGGCGCGTACGCAGCTGCTGCCGATATCAGACATCGGCCTCGTGCAGCTGACCCGCAAGAGAACGCGGCCGAGCCTCGACCGCACCCTGAGCCGTGCGTGCCCCCACTGCCACGGCTCGGGACGCATCAAGTCCCTGGCGACGATCTGCCTCGAGATCCGGCGGCACATTCTGGATATGGTGATCGACTCGCCGCCCGACCAGATATCGCTGGTCGTGCACCCGGAGGTTTCGCACTACCTCCAGGGACCCTTTCGCGATCTCCTGCGGGAGCTCGAGGAGGTTCACAACGTCGAGATCATCCTCCGCGAGCAGCAGATATTCCACCAGGAGCAGTACGAGATCGGGTGAGGG
>CAZCEX010000096.1:0-11141 GCA_964497785.1 uncultured Thermoanaerobaculia bacterium
CACGCGTTCGAGTTGATGATGGAGGGCATCCCGATTTCAATCATCCAGCGACAGCTCGGCCACGCCTCACTGGCGACGACCGACACGTACCTCTCACATATCGCCCCGAAGCACGTCATCGAAGCGATCTCAGGGCGCGAGTGGCCAATCCGCAACGGCGGGGACACGTCGACGCTCTCTCCGATCGGCGAAAATGGATTCACCGAACAGGCGGCGTACGCTCAGCTCACAGCATCATCGCTCTGATCCGCCTCACCGTCTTCCGTATCGCCTCCGGTGACTTCGGCGTCTGCACCATCGTCGACCACGGGGCCTTCGTCGGGGAATTCCGCCCGCAATACGATCGCCGTGATCCGGTCCCGAACGTCTTCGGGCAGCTCGGAGAGTGTCACGATCTTCTCGGCGAAGTTGATCGCATACTCTTTTGCCCTTTTGTCGTAGTGGGCCTTGGTCTCCCGATCGAGCTCCGCCCACTGGTCACGGTCGATGCCGATCGCATCGGACACCGATCCGGCACCGATCTTCTCCCCGTGCTTCAGCAGGAGTTCAATGAGTCTCCGCTGCTCGCCGTTCACGTCCTTCGCCAGTCTCAGGTTGTGTTCGGCGATCGCCATCTCACGAATCTGCCGATTCGATCCGTAGATATCGTCAAGTTCGGCGAGCACGGACCCGATCGTCACCTCGCTTGGGCTTGAGATCATCGCCGATGCCAACGCCGGTAGTACGTGGTTCTTGAAGTGACGGCTGATCGTCGACCGGTCCACGTCGAGTTGACGGGCGACGTCCGCCTGGGTCCGCCGTTTCCGGATCAGATCACGATCGATCGCGTCCCGATCCTCGTGTCTGCACACGACGCATCGTGGCGGTGAGATGGGCGTGAGGTGATTGTTCGAGGTGGTCACGAGAGTGCCTCCTTCAACGAGACGAGCGCCCTGTCGACGCTTCGTCGGTGGGGCGCTCAGTGCTCCGAGGAGCAGGCACTCAGTTGCGGCACCATTGTCACATGAAAACCGACTCGAGTCGAGCACCCCGGGTCGACCGGATGGAGTTCGACAGGTTTGGATGATGTGACGCTCAGCGTCCAACGGCCACACAGGGCCGGTTCAGTCGATACGGACACCCTCGGCGACGTGGCCCACAACACCGAATGCGTTGCGGCGAAGCGCGCAGACGAGCCTGGATGTGCCCATGTGTGCGCACGAAAGAGGGATCGCTCCGTCGCCCGAGATCCTCCGTTGAGCGACCGCTACAACGACGCTATCTTCGCAAAGCGACGCCCTGTTCCGGGTCGCGTCCTCCCCGGTCAGAGCGACTTCGAAACGACGCCCCCTCCATCCGGCGCAACACGTGCGCAACACGTGCACGCTAAACCCTTACACACCAAGGGTTTCCAGCGATCCATGCGCTTTCGCCCGGAAGCGTCACTTCGAGGACAGCCAACACTCACCCACCGACGCTTCGTTCAGGAAGCGTCGCCATTCAACGACGCCTCTCAAGGTAGACGTCGCTGACCCTGATCCAGCACTGCCAAACCAACCCGCAAACGCCGTCGCCAGCCGCTCATGTCGGCACATATGGGCCGCCATGCTCGCAAGTCTGGCTCGACTACAGGAATCGCAGAGGTCCGATGCCATTGAGCGAACCCGGCAGTGAATGTCGTATGGAGGAAACCATCGAGTCTGCCGGGCGCTCGACGTCGTACAGCACCGCCGGCGCGATTCTCCTGACCATGTGGATTCATGAGAGGAGTGCAAATGGACTGGAATGCATCGGCCCCCGAGCGAAGCAACACGGTCGGTGTCTCACGTGCCAACGTTGACGCGCCAGACATGCTCAACAGGAAACGCCCGATCTCGGGGGTGATGACGCGGGCGGCTCTCGGCGAGAGTCCAACGTTCGTTGGGCTCTGGGCTAGTCGCGAGGATCGAACCAAAGGTCGATAGGCTTCCGAACGTCGGAAGGACTGAAGGGCATCTCGACCCTGCGGCCAGAACCGGCTGATTGGTATCCGGCCGCCAGCAGTTCCTGCACAACTCGGCCATCTCTTCCGGTGGATTGGGGCTCCTCAAGCCCCTTCACGCAGCGGGCGAAGTGTTCCATCTCCTGTGGGAACCCATAGTTCCACAGCTCCTCAAACACTGGATAGCTCCAACCTTGCGTAGAAGGCGCCTTCTCCACGGCATAGCCATATCCGTTTTCAGAATATGTGGGTAGAGCGTTGCCCATGAGCAAGTTTGCGTAGGTGACGCCCTCCGACCCATAGACCTCCATCCGATCATCCATTCCGCCGGTGCGGGCCCAGGAGTTCTCGATGTGCCCGAGCGCGCCACCCTCGAATTCAACAATGCAGAAGCTGTGATCTTCGCCTCGCGTCTTGTCCTTGTGGACGTAGGTCCCCATCTGGGCCGTCACAGACACGGGCGCTCGCCTTCCAAGGAACCAATAGCAGAACGCCAGTCCGTGGCACCCCATGTCCATGAACACCCCTCCGCCGGATCGGTCCACGTCCCAGAACCAATCTCTGTGCGGACCGAAGTGCATCTCGCTCTGTTTCACGAGATAGATCTCGCCGAATGCTCCTTGATCAGCCATCTCCTTGGCCTTCACATACTTGGGGGTGAAGAACAACTCCTCCCCGAAGAAGAGGAAGACCCCCGCCTCATCGCAGGCCTTGACCATGAGATCAGCTTCCTCGATCGTCATGGCGAGTGGTTTCTCACAGAGAACGTGCTTGCCGGCTGCGGCCGCATTGACCGTCATCTCACAGTGCAGGGAATTGGGGGCAGCGATTGTGACCATTTCGATGCTCGGATCTTCGAGCATGTGCTTGTAGTCGTGGTAGACGTTCGGTATTTCGAACTTCGATGCGAGCGCTTCCGGGTCACCCGGAGTCGGTGACGCAACGGCGACAACCTCTCCATGGCACCCTGCACGAATCGAAGCCGCGTGAATCTCGGCTTGGAACTTGGAGCCAATGATCCCGATACGTACCTTGTCACTACCCATCGTTGTTTCCTTCCATAGGGACCGATTCGGTCATGCGTGCCGTCTCGAAGTATGTGTCAGCCCACGGCGGTCGGTCCACGTCGATTCCCCGCTGCAACCCAATCGACGCCGCGAGAGCTACGGCCTTTGGAAATGAGAGAAATGGAGCCAAGGCCATAGGCGAATCCTTTGCTCGATCAAGGCTGACCACGGTCGCTCCGGATCGACCACAAATCGATTCGGTTTCTGCGAGGAACGGATCCTGCTGAGATGCTATTGACACCACGAGATGGCCCTCGGTGAGCGGGTACATTCCCGTGGTTGCGCCTTCCCGCGTGTCCATTCCCTCGGCCGGAACCAGGGCTACCTCCTTGAGTAGAAGAGCCGTCTCAAGCGCCGCGACTTCTGCCGCTCCCATGCCGAATACCAATCCGGCGACAGGTGCCCGAGTGCCAACGTCAATCGCCCAGGCTTCAGCGTCGCGCACCGCCGCAGCAAACTGCTCTGGAACCGCACGTATAGCCGCGTACAACGGCGAATCACCGCTGATCGATGCCCACAACATGGCGGACTGCGCCATGCAGCCAATGAAGGCCTGGGTGTGAGTAGCCGCATTCTGCGATTCCACGCACACTTCAGTCACGCTGACAGCGCGAGCGCCGATGGTCGACGCCGGATTCGCCGTGATGGCGCAGAACGGACGCGTGGACTCGTTGAGCAAGAGCAATTCAACGATGTCCCGTAGCTCTCCCGAGGAGGACACAACCAGCAGAGCGTCATCGCTGCGCCACGCGAACTGATTGGCTGAGATGACTCCGCTGGGAACAGCTACGACATCGGGCGCACTCGCGCCGGACGCCGATGCGAGTACGGCCATGAGTCGGGCAACGTAGAAGGCTGCGCCATTACCGGTCGCAACAATCCGCCGACTGTCGGCCAAGATCGATGCGGTATCCGAGCGACCACGAGAGTTCTCAAGCGTACGCTCCAGCATCTCCGGCACCCGCTTCGTTTCGGCCCAAATCTGCGATGCGATGCAAGTAGCCATTACCTACCAGTACCGTACCTGTATGTGATAGTGAAGGCAATCTGCGAGTGTGAGCCTGGTGGATCAAGTGCGGAAGAAGTCGCCGCTGCTTCACGAATCTGTGGCGATAGTGTTGACCTCAAACATTTCGGCCGGCGAACTCCAGCCGGGAGATCGCCTCCCGTCGGAGCGCGAAATGAGCGAGCAATTTGATGTGAGTCGCGCCACAATTCGCCACGCGATTGCCAGCCTGGCAGACGACGGGCTACTGGTGCGACGAGCCGGTCTCGGCAACTTCGTGGCGCAGCCAACTATTAGTGAACCCGCCAGCAAGCTCAGGAGCTTCACGGAACTCGCGGCGAGTCGCGGCCTCCCGACGTCGTCGGTGGTCCTCTGGTCGGAGGTACGGGAAGCAACTCTCGACGAGTCGCACACGTTCAAGATCGCATCGTCGGCCAGGATCTTTCTTCTCGATCGAGTCAGATACTTGGACACGACACCGATATCGATCGATCGATCGAAGGTGCCATTGCGTATCTGCCCGCAGCTTCCACATTTGGACTTCTCGACAGCTTCGCTGTACACGGCATTGGACAACGCAGGGTCAGGGCCGGCACGAGCTGACTACAGCATCAGGGCAATCGTGACAAACAGCGACGATGCCAGACTGCTTCATACAAACGTCGGGCAACCTCTGTTGCATGCCACGACCGTGAGCTATTCGAAGTCCGGTGCCCTCGTCGAACTCGGAGAAATGCGATACCGGGGAGATCGCTACAGATTCGAGGCTTCGCTTACACGATGATGACATCACTGGCTCACCGGACTTGCCGAACATCGTCCGCTGTTGTCGTTGGACTCCGGCGACACATCCGGCGAGGTATCTCGTGAACCCCACGCGTTGACCGGCGACGGCAAGCGAAGCTCCAACAGCAAGGGGTTCAACATGGGCCAGATGGTGGAGCACTGCGTACACGATGGGTTCGGTGGCCCAACGCCCTGTCGATCTCCGAATCGCGCTCCATCCAGCATCTCAGGACAATTCGGAACACGAGAGGGTTCAGCACAGCAATATTTGGGAGCCTGCGAGCACACACGCAGCGCTGCCCAACGTGTTCGTTTCGCCGATACGCAGGCCGATGTCGTGGTCTGCACTGTCGTGGGGCCTGTTGACGAGTTGGTGCGCTCCGAGTCGCAACCTTCGGCCCCAGACGAACCACGCGATAGGACAGGTGATCGGAATCTACGAGTGGACGTACGTCCGCACCTCCAACACGGCGGCAAACGGAGGAACACCCTTCTACTTCGACGCAATCACCAGCGCAATACCGGTGATGGTTCTCCCAGCGTGGTGGACCTTCGAGGACGTTGCGCGGCTTGGCTACCGGCCTCGCTCCCGAGCGCTCGACAGCACCGACTATCAGGCCATCATGATTCTCCTTGCATCCCGCACGACGAGGATCCCCTGGCATGACTCAGTCCCGTACCACTGGAGAAGCCAACTCTGAGACTTCCGGGTCGGCGATGTCCGAGGGGTTCTCGAGTAGCGCCCAATTTGGATGCGTCATGGCGGGAAAGGTGTCCATCGAGGCTTCGACGCGTTGGACGTTCGAGTTACTAAGATGACTTTATGAATGATTCCACGACACCGCTGGAAGAGTCTGCTCACGCTGCAAGTCGCTCCGAGTCGGGCACCATTGGTGAGGCCAGAGAGAGACTTCCCCAGATCGTGGTGGTCGGTGCGGGAGAGATCAGCGACTACCACATTGAGGGAATCCGGGCCGCGGGCGCCGAAGTGAGCATGATCGTGAGCAGGTCGGAGCAATCCGCTGCAGCCAAGGCTGACCAGTTCGGGATACCGGCCGCCACTGCCGACCTCGGGGGTGCGCTCGAATCGGGGGCAACCGATGGCATTGTGCTCGCCACTCCGGATTCGACACATCTCGCTCTCGCTCTCAGAACCATCGAGGCTGGGATACCGACAATGATCCAGAAGCCACTCGCAATGACCTCGAGCGATTGCCGCGTGATCCTTGCGGCGTCGGCGGCAGCGGGCACACCTGTGTATACAAGCTTCATGCATCGGTACTTCGAAGAGGTCACCGCCCTTGAGGAGCTCATCGCGAGGGGTGCCCTCGGCGAAGTCCTGCACGTGAGGCATCGCAACGCCACCGGAGGCGCTGGTTGGGCACCTTGGTTCTACGACAACAGCAAGGTCGGTGGCGGTGTGCTGCTGCAGTTGGGCGTTCACGGCATCGACCTGATACGGCATGTGTTCGGTGACATCGTGTCGGTGAGAGCAACGTCTGCGTGTCAAGTTCGCGAGCGGGTTCTGGACTCGGGCGAGACTGTCTATCCGGACCTCGAAGACCTCATGGTCGCGACATACGCCCTCGAGAGCGGCACGATTGTGACTCACGAGATGTCCTACAACGAGGTTGCCGGAACCGACCGGTTCCGAATGGAGGTGTATGGCACGCTTGGCACGGCGTGGTTGCGCAGCGAGAGAGGCCGCCTGGCTATCGCCATGAAGGAAGACCCCAGCGGCTGGTCTACTCCGAAGCTCGGCCGCTCGGCGCTGGGCGAACTACACCACAGGCACTTCGTGCGGATGGCTTTGGGATCTGCACCAGACGACGAGTCCGGCTTCGATGGGTTCATGGCCGTGGTGATCGCTGAACACGCCTACGAGGCTGCGTCCACAGGCAGAACGACGGAGGTCCCACAATGACAAACCTTCCAATCAGATTCGGCATTCTGAGTGCCGCCCACTACCACTCATTCCACTGGGGAAACGCCGCCACGAAGAACCCTGACGTCACGCTGGTCGGCCTCTGGGACGACAACGTCGCCAGAGGAACCGATATGGCGCGGCGGATCGAGGCCCCATTCTTCGCAGATCTCGCTGCGCTGCTCGACGAGTGTGATGCGGTAGGCGTGACTTCCGAGACCGTCAACCATGTAGCACTCATCGAGGCCGCTTGCGCGTCGGGGACCAGCGTGCTTGCGGAGAAACCAATGGCACGTGATCTCAAAGAGTGCGCTCAGATTGGTCGAAGTGTGGCCAGTTCCGGAATCATGTATATGCAGAACTTCCCGAAGCGATATGACGAGGCGCACCAGGAGCTGGTCTCGATTGTTGCTCGAGGGGAACTGGGAGAGATCTCCCTCGTGCGCATTCGCCATGGCAACGACCTGAAGCTGCCGGGACACCCTGCTACCGACGAGTGGTACGGGGACCCCGTCGCAGCAGGCGGAGGTGCGCTCATCGATGAGGGCATCCACGCCGCCGACTTCCTGTACTGGCTCATGGGATATCCAGAGGCGGTCACCGGCTTCGCAAACCGTCCGCTCGCAGATGGAGACGCCGATACGACTGCCGTGACGCTCTTCAGGTATGCGTCAGGGGCAATCGGCGAGATCGCAACTGGCCACACCTTCTCGGGTGGCGAAGCATCAATTGAGGTGTACGGCCCTCTGGGCGTAGCGATCCTCTCTGGTGCGGATCTTGGATCCGTCAACCTGGCTTCTCCGCCCTACTTGAAAGTCGCTCTCCGCGGTGACACGTCCTTCCGCGGATCGGACGCGATCCCGGGCCTCCGATCCGGAGTGGCGGCATACCACGGCAAAGCCGTCGATGGGTTGGTTCGGGCACTGAAGGGGGAGGCTGAGCCTCCGGTCTCGTTCGAAGACGGATGGCGTTCCGTCGCCATGGTGCAGACCGCCTATTGCGCGCTACGGACCGAGAAATCCGTGCATCTGCCGCTGTCGCTGCAGGATTGAGTTCGCCCAGCGGCGAAGTGCCAGTCCGCGATTGGATCCGGCCCAGACAAGAGGGGTGTGCGCGTCGGCGTTGCCGCGGCCAACAGTGGATCGTGGGAAGCTAGCCCTTCACCGAACCCGACGAGATCCCCTGAATGATGTGCTTCTGGAATAGCAGGAAGAAGAGCACGATCGGGAGGATGCCCATGACGAGCGTGGCAAGCGCGAGATCCCAGGCGTTGGCATGTCGCCCGAAGAACTGAAATACAGCCAACGGAATCGTCCTCTTCTCTGGATCGAAGATGACAAGGAGCGGCAACAGGAAGTCGTTCCATATCCAGAACGTGTGCAGGATTGCGAGCGTTGCGAGCATGGGTCGCAGAAGCGGAAGAACGATATAGCGGAAGGTCTGCCAGGGTGATGCCCCATCAATCATCGCCGCTTCTTCCAGACTCTTCGGCACTGATGACGACACAAAGCCATGAAGGAAGAACACCGTCAGTGGCATGCCGAGCCCGATATAGACCAAGATCAAGCCGATTCGCGTGTTGAGCAGGTGCAGATCGGATGTGATCTGAACGATAGGAATCATGATTGTCTGGAAGGGCACAATCATGGCCGAGACGAAGAGGAAGAAGATCACCTTGTTCACCAGGTGAGGCAGTCGAGCCATTCTCCACGCTGCAAGCGCACCGATTACGATCATCGCTATCACGCTCACCACGGTGATGATCAGGGAGTTCATTATCGCGGTCATGAAGCTGGCCGATTCCCACGCGTACGGGTAGTTGTCAAACGTCGCCGGATCCGGCAAACCAGCAGCATCGTTGATGATGTTGCCGTACTCCTTGAAGGAGTTAATCCCGATGAACCAGAACGGAGACAACCACAGCAGCGCAAGAAGACCACCAATGATCGACAGCGTGACGATCACCCATCCGCGAGTTGAAGATGGCCCACCCCAACGCCTCCGGCGTGGCCTCGAATCGGCATCTTTCACGGAGAGGTCGCCGGGACGAATACGCTCGTCGGACCGAGTTTCCGTGCTCACAGCTCCACCTCCCTTCGCTTCGAGAAACCGACCTGAACGAGGGTTATGAGCCCGACGATCACGAAGAAGATCACCGCCTTGGATGACGCGACTCCTTGGTTGTTGTAAACGAACGCCTCGTTGTAGATGTTCAGAGCAAAGGCTTCAGTGCTCGCGTAGGGGCCACCGGCCGTAAGTGCGAAGTTCACGTCGAAGAGCTTGGATGAGATCGCGAGCATGAGAAAGACACTGATCGTCACTGCCGGGGCGATGAGGGGCAGAACGATGCGCCGCGTTGTTTGATACCAGCTGGCTCCATCGATCTTGGCCGCCTCGAGGAGCGAAGCGTCGACGGTGACGATCGCTGCGATGTAGATCACCATCAAGTAGCCCGAACTCTTCCACACGAATACGATCACGGTTGCCCAGAACCCTGTGGTCGGCGTACCCAACCACGCGAAGCTGAAGAATCCGATACCGGTGGCCTCACCTATCGCTCCGAATGCGGTGGAGAAGATGAATCGAAAGACGTATCCGAGGATGACACCACCGATGACATTCGGTAGAAAGAAGATCACTCGATACGCGTTCTTGAAGAAGACAGGCTGAGTCACAAGAAGCGCAAGCCCGAGCCCAAGCACATTGGACAAGACCGTAGTCACGATCGCGAAACGGGCGGTGAAGAACGCCGAGTTCGCGACTCGAGGATCGTCAAGAACGGCCCTGTAGTTCTCGAGGCCAACCCACGGTGCTTCACCGCTGACCACATTCCAATCGGTGAACGAGTAGTAGATGCTCAGGCCAAAGGCGAACAGGAGAAACAACGCAAAGAAGGCCACGGCAGGACCGACGAACCCGAGGTCGTAGCGTATCGACGTCAGTCTTCGCCTCATTGACCGCGGCAACGCATTCCTTGGTTCCGCCATCTCGTTTGTCTTCACAGTGTCCCGCCCGTCCATTCCCAGCATTTCCTATGACCACGTTCTATGAGTTGACGCTCGGCTCCGACCGCTCCGTTTCACGGGACTCCGCGAGTGTGGGTGGGAAGCGTCCTCCCACCCACACTCGTTGGCAACTCCAGTCGGCCGTGGTTACTCAGTGAGACGATCCCACGTAGAGTCCCACGCCGCCATCGTCGCCTCCCAATCCTGGCCACCGGCAACATATCGCTGGAATGCCTCTGACATCTCGTTGGGCGCTCCATCCGGGAACTGTCCGAAGACCCAGGGGATGATCTTTCCGGCGGCGCTGTATTCGATGATGTCATCGCTGATACCACCGAGCTGTCCTGCGTCGATGTCCGGGTAGGCCGGAATGAATCCGAAGGAATCGACGAGGGCGGTCTTCCCATAGTCGGAGGAGACCAACCAGTTGAGGAACGACTTGGATGCCGTCTTCTCGGCGTCGGTGGAATCTTCGTTGACGATCAGGTAGAACGGCACACCTATCGGGAGACGATCCGCTGCTTCGGGGTCGTCACCCAAGGGCATGGGCAGCAGCCCATATTCCATGTCTGGTGCGCCTTCGATGATCTCGATCTCCCGCCAGTTACCTTGCTGGAACATCGCGGCCTTTTCGTCCAGGAACAGCAGCTGCTGGCTGTCTCGATTGGATGTCAGCGGATCGTCTTCGCCGTACTCGAGCGTCAGATCCGTCAGGTCCTGCAGTGCAGCGAACAGGGGATCGTCCGCGAACTTCGTTTCTCGCGCGGTTGCACTCTCGATGAATGCTGTCGGATCATCCTGATACGCAAACGGCATGTTGCTCAAGTGATTCCCGCTAACCCACCAGATGCCGTACCCCGTGGAGAACGGAATGTATCCAGCCGCCTCGATCTTCTCGGCTGCGGCCCTCAGCTCAGACACTGTCCGTGGCCGCTCGGTCACGCCAGCTTCCTCGAAGATCCCTTTGTTGTAGATGTACCCATAGCCCTCGAGGTTGAGTGGCATGCCTCGCACGACGCCGTCGATCGTCAGACCTTCGACGGCGGAGGGAATCGCGCGGGCAACCCAAGGCTCGTCGCTCAGATCCGCCATGAACCCAGCGAAGGCATCGGCTTGCGCAGCGCCCTCGACCATATAGATGTCGGGAGCTTCACCGGCGGCGAACTTGGATTTGAGGAGTGGAAGCCAGGCCTGATCGCCACCAACCGTCTCGGTTGCGATCGTGACATTTGGGTTCTGGCGGGTGTACTCGTCCGTCACTGTTTGCCACTTGTCGACGAGGTTCACCTTGAACCAGAAGACGTCGAGATCAACCTCGGCGTCAGTTGGGGCTTCGGTCCCTGACGCCGCTTGCGTGGTTTCGGTCCCTGACGCCGCTTGCGTGGTTTCGGTC
>CAZCEX010000097.1:0-11137 GCA_964497785.1 uncultured Thermoanaerobaculia bacterium
TCGATGCTCACTGCGGCGGCGTGAATTTGAACCGCAAAGGCGCGAAGGACGCAAAGAAAACGCAAAATATTGTAAATAAAATCTTTGCGCTCTTGGCGTCTTTGCGGTTCAATTGCCCTATATTGCCTCTCGGCTGCCACTCACGATCAACCTCTGACTCTACGGGACAGGCTTGATGCAGGTCAGAACGTGCGACCGATACCAAACGAGAAGCGCGCGCCGGAGTTGAGTCCACGATTGGCGACGGGCCAGGCCACGTCGGCCCACAGGGGGCCGACAGGCGTACCCCACCGAATGCCGAAACCGGCGCCGACAGAGAACGAAAAATCGGCGTCGGACCAGGTCTCCCAGACCTGGCCGGTGTCGATGAAGATGGCGCCCCGCAGGCTCCTCCACACTGGGATCCGCAGCTCCTCGTTGAGCACGAAGAGGGCTTCCCCGCCGGCGTAGAACACCTGGCCGCCGAGAACCTCGACGGGCCCGACTGAGTCGAGTTCAAAGCCACGAATGGAGGCGGCGCCGCCGGCAAAGAACCGTGATTGGCGATCGAGCACGCCGTTGATGGGGCGGGCGGCGCCGATGCGCAGGCTCTGGAACCAGGTCCAGTCGCGGCGGGGTTCGAGCGACAGTGAGGTGCTGAGCAGGGCGCGGATGTTCTCGGTGTCGGAACCGAGGGCTTCGCCCGCCCAGCTGAGGTCGAGCCCGGCGTAGTAGCCGGAGCGCGGGTCAAAGGGGTTGTCGAGTCGATCAACGATGAGCTGAGTGCCGAGGAGGCCGAGGTCGGTGGTGATGTCAAGCGCCCAGAAGGGGTCGAAGGGGTCGGGCTCGAAGGTCCGTGTTCGGCTGAAGCGGTAGTAGGCTCGGCCCAACATGGATCGGCTGAGCTGGTAGGTTCCTTCGATCGTCGCTTCACGAATGTGCTCGTTGATGAGTACATCGCCCTCTTGCTCGGGGTTGAGCACGTCCTCGGTGTAGCTGGCGATGATTCCCGCGGTGAATCGCCCGCCGGGCAGGGGCGGAAGACTGAGCACGAGGCGACCCTGGAGGAAATCCTTCTCCCACCTGCTGAGCAGGGTGGCGCCGGCGCCACGGCCGAAGAGGTTGCTATCCCCAACGCTGGCGCGTGCAGTGACGCCGCGGTCGGAGTTCCACCCACCGCCGGCTTCGACCGACCAGCGATTCCTTTCGGTGACGTTGAGATCGACGACGACCTCGCCGTTCGCCTGGGTTGTCGAAGCTTCGACTCTTTCGATCGGACCAAAGGTCGCGATGCGACCGACCGTCTCGTCGAGATCCTCGAGACGGAAGAGGGCGCCGGGCTGGACCGCCACACCGTGGCGCACGGCAAAGTCGCCGAGATGGCGGCGGCCGTCGATATCGACTCGGGAAACCACCGCGGTCGTGCCGACGTCGAGTTCGAGGCGCAGGTCCCAGTCTCCGGCTTTCACCTCGGTCAGATGGGTACGAACCTTGGCCTCGGTGTAGCCCTCGGCCCGGTAGGCAGCGCGCAGATCCGATACGGACCTGTCGATGACAGCCCGGTCGAGCGCCATGCCTTCGCGCAGATTGAAGTTCTCATCCGTTGTCAGATTGAGCGGGTCCTTGCCGTCGACCTCGAACCGGGTCACGGTTGACTGAATGCCGGCGTCGATGCGAATGCGGACCGAGGTTGAGTCTTCGAGTGTTTCGGTCCAGCTTTCGACGGACTGCACATCTCTGAATCCGGCCGTCGCCAGGACCCGCTGCGCCACTCTTTCCGCTCGGCGGGGGTCCCGCGCCACCTCGGCGAGCTCTGTAGGAGTACCCAGGAGGCTCGTCAACGTGGCGACGGTCTCCGGAGGGGCGTGCTCGAGAAACGGGCCGACGAGTTTCCTTTCTTCGCCCGCGTCGACAGATACGTGAACCGTTCCATCGTCGCCGACCAGCAGCTCCGCTCGGGCCTCGGGATGACCTTCCGACCACAGGTGGCGAAGGATCACAGTGCGCATGTTTTCGAGCGCGGTCTCTTCCAGTGGCGGAAAACGATAGAGTGAAACCACACGGGACCTGAGCCTGCGGGGCAGCCGATCGCCTTCGAACTCGACGTTGACCTGGGGCCCCGGCTCGCAGACGAAGACCGCCCTGGGTCGGACATCGGGGCCCTCGGCGCGGGCGTCGACATTGGCCTCTGGGTAGCCACGCCTCGCCAGATCGCGCTCGAGGCGAACGGTGCCGAGAAAGAGCAGGAAGTGGTCCCACGGTTGATCTCGAACCAGGCCGCTCGCTTTGATGAGTCTGCGTTTCGAGGCAGGCCACTCACCCTCGAGCTTGATCTTGTGCAATCGAGGCTGGTTCACACTGGCTTTCGTTCCTCCCCAACTGAATCGTTGCAGAAGCCGGAGATCGGCCTCACCGGGGTCGGTGCGGGTCATCGCCTGGATCGTCAGGCCCGGCAGGGTGGGGATGCGCCAGAGCTGGAGCAACGAGGTGCGTTTCTGGCTGTTGCGGAGGTCAGTGGTGAGAAACAGAGCGGTGCTGTGCGTGAGCTGCTGGCCGATCGAAAACTCGGTGCTTGTATCGCTGTCGGTATCAATGGCGATGTCTTCCGGGCGGATGGTCGTATTTTCGAGCCCGAGAACGGTGCCGAGACCGGCTGACAGTCCCGACGTCGCAATGCCCGTGAGGTCACTGGAACCCTTGCCGTCCGGAGAGGCCATGACGTCGTGCTCGGGGACGATCTCGAGCAGCGGGTCGACGAGCGGGTCGCCGGTGAATTGAACCAGGCCACGACGCAGGGGAATCGTCTGCCCGGCGACCCTGATAGTGCCTCCGGGCAGAATGTTGATATCTCCACCCAGGTGGGGCTCGGCGACCGATCCCCAGATTTCGAGCAGGTTCCAGCGCAGGTCGAAGTTGCCGAGATTGTTGTCGACGTGAATTCCGCCGTGTCCCCTGACGTCGAGATCGAGCTTGATGGTGTGACTGATGTGGTCGGCGTCCACCGTCTCCTGATTGCCGCCGAGGAAGGCGCCGGCGAGGTCGAAGGGGCTATCCCACAGGCCTTGGTCGAGAATCAGTTCGCCGACGACCAGGGCCGTTGAGTTTTCCGCCGGCTCGATAGCGACCGCGCCGTCCCACTTCGTGAGGATTCCGTCCCCGAGAAGGAAGAGCACGTCCTCGAGCTCGGCGACCAGGCCCTGCTGCACGGATGGGTTCCATCCGCCGCCGAGATAGACCATGCCTTCGTTGACCCGAGCCTGGCCCTCGTGCACATCGAGGACACCACCGCGGATGCCCGCTTCGAGGCGCAGGTCGGCGATCTGCATCGGCGGATCGCGAATCTCGATGAGCCCGCCGGTGTGGTCGACAGCGATTGTGCCACCAAGGGAGGAGATCGGGCCGTCGGCGCGCACCGAGACATTCATTGGCTCCTGGATGCTGACTGGGTAGGGGATGAGGCGCGCCAGGGCGGGGTCGAGACGACCGTCGGCAGAGACGTCGATCTCAAGTGCGGTGACGTCGAAACTGCCGCCGATCGCGAAGTGGCCGTGCTCCCCTTGCAGCATGACGTCGCCGAGCACGAACTCTCGCCCGTCGAAGGCCAATCTCACCGGCGCCGCAGCGATGAACTCCTGGCCGGCGCCGGAAACGGCGGCATCGAGCAGACTGAGCTGGAGCTGTGGGGGCCCTCCGTGGCCGGGGTGCCACTGAACGCTCGCCTCAAGATCGGCAATGCCATCGACCGGATAATCGTCGTAATCGAAGGAGGCCAGGACAGGCGCCAGGCGTAAACGCTGACCATCGATATCGAGCCGCCAGGCGCCGCCGGGAGCATCGGGCAAGAGCCACGGTGGGCGCTCGAGGCTGCCCATGGGCAGTTCGGCGCGAACGATCAACGGTCCCGCGGCCGTGCGAACACTCTCCGAAATGATACGAACGGTACCGCCCTCCAGAAGGGCTGCCAGCGTGGCGTTCTCGAGAGGAGATGTCGAAAAGGTGGACGCCCACTCGAGACGGGCATTGGCAGACGGTGCCGACAGCGTTCCCGAAGCCGTGATCGAGCCCGCCAGCTCTCCCTGGGCTGCTGGGGGAAGGTCAACGAAGAGCACAGACGGCTGCAATCCCTGCCAATCGAGACGGAGATCGGCTCGTGGTTCGGCGTCTGACAAATCCAAGCGACCGGTTCCCCCCACCGAGCCGTCGAGAACGGAGGCGACGAGTCGTGATACCGAGACGCTCTTCGGATCGGCGGTGAAGTCGAGGTCGATCGCAGGCGCTGCGATATTGAATGATACGATGTCGCGGGCCTCGAAGCCGCCGGCCACAGTCCACGCGGCGCCGTCTCTCGTGAAATCACCGCCCCCGGCGAGCGAGCCCGCCAAAGCGGGCAGTGGCAAGTTGGGCCACAGCTCGGCCGCTTCGCCGAGGTCGGCGATTGTGAGCGACCATTCGCCGGCCACTGTGAGATCACGATCGGCGGTGCCCTGCGCCTCGACGACCGACTCGCCCCGACCCACGATGCGGGTGGTCCACGCGATCTCGGCAAGAGATCCCGTTGTCGTAGCCTCAATGGTCGTCAGGCCGATATCGCCGATCGATGGTTGACTCCAGGTTGCTCTGGCGTTCAGAAGGGGTTGGGTCGCGGTCCCAGACAGGTCGAATTCGAGCATGATCGGTCCGCCGTTGAGAGGTGGGACCACCAGGTTCGGGGCCAGTCGAGCGAGCCCAGACGTTATCGACGCCGGGTCGTCGATCGAGATCGTGCCATCGGCTTGCAGGTGCCTGGTCGAATCGATCGAGCCGGTGGCGTGACCCTTCATGCCCAGGAAATCAAGCTCCAGCGAGTCCAGGTCGAATTTTCCGTTCGCCGCTGTGCTGCTCAAGGCAACCCTGCCCTGCGGCCAGTGCGCCTCGAGGTCGGTTGAACCATTGAGCCGGTCAAGAGCAAACGGGAGAGACAGACTGGCTGTGGCGTGACCGGAGAGCCTTGCTTCAGGTGGCAGCCAAGGGGGAAGTGCGATACCGCCGGCCCTGATCGCGGGGCGCGGATCCGTCTCGTCGAGTTCGAGCTCCAGTTCGAGACGAGTTCCCCCAGCTATCGTGGTCTTGGCCCGCCCCCAACCGGGGCCCGATGCCGAAGCCGTGAGTGTGCCGTCGGCGAGGGATACAACCGCCTTTTGAAGCCCATAACCAGCCAAAGCGGCGCCGGGTCCTTCGTGGCTGAGCTGGAGGCCCACACCGCGTGAGGGGTCCCATATCGCCTCACCGATGATGCTCAGACGGCCTTCCGGCCTCAGGCGCTGAGCCAAGGCAGGATCCCACCAGTCCATCAGGGCCGCCAGATCCGGAGCCACCGCGAAACGGCCCTCTGCTGCGCTGACAGGACCCAGCTTCATCGCGCCAGCACCTTCGGCGGTCAGAGGCCCTTTTGCGACCGCGAATTGCTTGATTTCGATTCCGCTGTCGCCGGCGGTGAGCGTTGCGCTGAGACCGCTCAGCTCGAGAACGCGCTCCATTTTTTCGACGATGACCGTATCGGCGACTGTGTGAAGGTCGAGCTGTCCGCCTTTGAGGGCGCCTTCAACCCCGACGCCTTCAAGACTCAGGGCGAGGCCGTCGGCTGCGGCGCCGAGATTGGTATCACGCACCGTGAGCTCGTCGATGGCAAAAGCATGCCAGGGATCGGTCTGGGCTTCATCTGCTGGATTGGTGCAGACCTCGGGGAGCCGGTCGAAGGCAACCTCGAGACCGCTGACCGAAAGGGAGCGCAACCGGGTCGGTTTTCGCACGATCTGCAGCCAGCTCCAGGTGGCATCAATCGAGTCGACGCTGATGCCGCCTCCGTTGTTGTCACTCACCGTGAGTCCGCGCATCCAGACTCGCGCAGGCCACAGCCGATAGCTGAAGTGCTCCACATCGAGCCGCAGGCAGGAGCTTTCATCCACCTTTTCGGCGACCAGCGACCACACCTTCCGCTGGGACCGCTCGAGATGGAGCACGATCCAGAGGGCACACACCACACAGAGTGTGATGGTGAGCAGAACGAGGATGGCGGTGCGCGTCCGTCGCATGGCTACAGTATAGGCGCGGGGCCTCGGTTCGAGATGGAAATCAGCGGATGCCGCGTGGCAGTGCGTCGACCTTCTCGCCAGCGAGCCAGGAGCGCATGGTCTGCTCACCGGCCGCGACGAGATCTTCGAAGAGGTCCCACGCCGACCAGGTAGCGTGTCCGACCGGGGGACGAAGGACCCACCGGGCTCCGGCGAGTTGGCGCCGCCTCAGGAGCTGTGCGGTCATCATCTGGGTGCGATTCAGGGTGTCCAGGGCGATGTCGTCCTCGGCCGGCGCCAGCAGGTCCATGCTGACGTCGATCGCCAGGACCGGCCCGCCGAACGCCTGAGCGGCTGAGACAGGGACCTCGGCGACAACACCGCCGTCAACCAACCGCCGCCGATCGATCTCTACCGCGGGGAGAACCGCTGGAATCGAAGACGAAGCGCGGACCGCCGCCCGTAATGAGCCCTGCGACAGCAGCACCGAATCACCGGTCTCGATGTCTGTTGCCACAGCTGTAAATCGAGGTTGCAGTTCTTCTATGAGGCCGTCCGGAACGAGGAAGTCGATCGCCTCGACGAGTGGCCCGTCGTCGAGCATGGTGGTCCGATGGAGGGCGAAGGAAACGACCACGCGGTCGTGAAACCTGCGCGCCGCCTGGACGAGGGGGTTCTCTCCCTTGAGGGGGTGCCTGGTTTTCGGAGGGCCCTGAACATCCGGGATCAGCCCGCGTTCTAGGGCCTCCTGCCAACGTTCGAAAACCGCCTCAGCGTCTCCCAGGGTAGCGTACATCGCGCCGACGATCGCGCCCATGCTGGTCCCCGCCACAGCACGGACCGGGAGACCGGCGCGGTCGATCTCTCGCAGGGCGCCGATGTGGGCGAAGCCACGCGCGCCGCCGCCACCCAACGCGAGAACTGGAGGCCGCACCCTCCATGCGGTGCGCCTGGCGAGACCAATCAAGATGCTTTTCCAGTTTTCGGGGCGCATACCCTTAACCTGCACTTCTCACCAATCTCCGGCTGCAGGGCGCGATGTACCACACCGGCCGACGCTTTCTCGATTCGCTCGCTTGACGTACTGCAAGTACTACTTCGCTCCCTCATCTTGCGAGATCGCCAGCCAGCACGGCACCTCCCGCCCTTCGCTTCGAACATTGGTGAGAAGTGCAGGTTAAAAGCTCGCCTCACGAATGGTCGGTGGGTCGTTTCGGGAGCAGGTCCACCAGATCGATGAGGGCTTCGTGAACCCCCTCGGCGACTCGCCGGGACTTGTCGGAGAGGTGTTTGAGGTCCTCCGTGCGGCCGCGAGGATCGACGTCGCCAATCCTGTCACCCTTCTTGACCGGTACGCCGTCACGGAGGAGACCACGGATGACTCCGGAGATTCTGGCCGTCACAGCGTACGACGCATCCACAGGGACTCCACGCCGGAAGTCCTCGATGCCGAAGACCGAGACGACGTTACCAACCCGCCCACCGCGCTCGACCTCCTCGCCGATGCCCTTTTGTGTGAAAAAGATTCCGTCTCGCGCCGCTTTGAGAGCCCGTTCGTCGGAAAATCCCATGATCTCCGCCGGCGGATGTGCCTCGAGGTGATCGCCTGTGTCCTCGAGCACTGAACCGACTTGCGGGCCACGAACGGTGTCGACAACGGCGTGGCAGTCCTTGCCGGCGGCGAAGCCGGGCCCGAGAGCGATCACTACCGGGGCCATCGCCTTGGTCAAACCCCAATTGTGTCGAAGCATCGCGGCCTCGATGAAGATGTCGGGCTGCCATTCTTCGAGCACCTGCTCGAGGTTGGCGACCATCACCGCGATTTCGCCGCGTTGGTGAACGGCCTCGACTTCGTCAAGCGTCTGGGCGCGACGCGCGATGAGATCCTCGACCTGCGTATGGCCGTCAAGAACGGCCTCGCAGAAGCACACCTGGCGCCGAACAGCTTTCGGGAACCGCCTCTCGAGAATCAGAATGCGGCAGAAACCTGCTCTGTGAAGGTGGTGGACCGTCGCAGATGCCAGCTCTCCGCCGCCGCGGATGAGAACACGATGAAGACTGGGATCCATGACGCTACCTCCCGATGCGACGGCATTCTACTCCAAAACGAGCTCGTGGATTTCATTGAGGTTTCGGTACTGCTCGTCGTAGTCGAGGCCGTAACCGACCACGAATACGTCGTCGATCTCGGTGCCGAGGTATGCGATGTCGACTTCGGTCGTGCGCCGAGAGGGTTTGGAAAGCAGGGAGACGATACGGACCGATCTCGGGTGGCGGGCGCGGATCATCTCGACGACGTCCGACAGCGTATTGCCTGTATCGACAATGTCTTCCACCAGGTAGACGTCGCGGTCGCGAACATCGGCGGTGATGTCCTTTACCAGCACTACGGTGCCAGATGAGGTGGTGCCTGAGCCATAGGACGAGACCTGAATGAAATCAATCTCCAGGGGCCTTCCGATCTTGCGCACCAGGTCTGTGAGGAAGAATACGCAACCTTTGAGAACACCGACGAATACCGGGGAGCCGCTGCCGATGTCGGCCTCGATCTCTCCCGCTATTCGGTCGATCATCGTTTCAATGGTTTCCCGGCTGATTACCACTCGACCAAGCATGAGGCTCCTCCTATCGTTGTCTGCGCCGCGTCCCCAGTGTATTCTTGCAGAAATGGAAATCCCTTCGAACTCTGATCTCAACGCGCGGTACACCGGTTTGTCGGACCGTTTCCGGTCGCTGTGGACCTTCTATCAGTTTTTGGGTGGGGTGTTCAAGCACCAGGAGCGCGGGTCGCTGCCGGTTTCTTACGATTTCCAGGCTCTGTACAGACGAGTTCAGGCCCTGCTCCCCATGGTCGGCGATGGCTCGAGGTCCGATCCAGAGACTGTGGCCGAGTTCGAGCACCTGGAACGGGAGCTCCGCCGCATTCACGGTGATCTTGCGGGACTCGAGCGGGATTTTTCGCCTTCCCTTCTGCGGGGCTTTTTCGACCACCTCAAGAACCAGGACGAGAAGATCCTCTACGCGCTCGTGAAGTTCTACCTCCTGGATTCCAGCCCAGACAAGGATACTTTCGACAAGCTGGACATCCTGCTGACACGACTCGCTCAGGTTCCGTCCGAGGGCGGTCCGAGCGTCATCAGGGATGCCGAGGAGCTCCTGAGGAGCTTTCACCACCTCGCCGATCTGGCGGTGGTGCCAGCGGTGCCCCCGGCCGAGGAGCGTGCCCTGATCGGCGCCATCCACGAGATCAGATCTCAGGTGCAGGCCGTCGACGACTTTGAGGCACTGCTCGAGAGTAAGGTCGTCGACAGATTTCGCGAGCTCAAGGAGCGGCTCGGAGCCACGGCCTTCCACCCGGCGATTCTCGTCGAGATCGTCGGCGCCAACATCGAGGTCAAGAACCGGTTTCGAGAGCTCTACCTGGAGGAAGAGGTTCGCATCCTCGAGGATACGAACCGGATATTCGAGATCGAGAGGTATGTCGAGCGCAATCCTGGGGTGGCTCACGAGGAGCTCAGGCGTCAGCTCGAGACCTTCCGCGCTTCCCGGGAGAGATTTGACGCGGGGCGTAGGGAGAACAACGTCCGCAGGCAGGATGTGGGCGCCCTCAGGCTTTCGATGCAGCGGGTTCTCGAGACATTCGAGCCGGGAAGGAAGGGCGGAGAGCGGGCACAGACGGCGGTTCCAGAAGTCCCATCAAGCTCGTTCTTCAACGAAGGAACTCAGGATAGTGCCGCTCCCGTTTCAACGCCGCCGGAGATCGACCAACCCGAACCCGCGTCGGTGCAGGCCTCGGAGGAGGGGATCGGCAGGACCGCAGACGATGCACCACCGCCGCCCGAACCCACTCCGGGCCCATTCGGGCCGCCTGCGGACGACGACGACCAGGGGCCCGTCGATCTCGCAACCGAGAACCTGGTTGTCGGTGAGCCGGAGGGGCCCGGTCTCCTCGACCTGCTCCCACCAGACCCTCTGTTGACGACGGCGCTGCACAAGATCGTATTCGCCCTCGAGCTGGTCGTCTGGGATCGTCCGGCCGAGCAGGCCAGTTGCGCCAAGGAAATTCACCATCTTCGACTCGAACCCTGGGAGGTCGGCAGCTATCAGTACCTCATGGGCAATCAAGATCAGCGAGGCACGCTGACCTGGGAGCTGCAGGCCTTTCTCCTCAACTCCACAGCCTTGCGCGTGAAGATGGAGGAGGAGATCTCCGAGCTTGTTCGTCTCAACCAAACGAACAAGGCCGAGCGTCTGGCGCAGGTCCAGGAGCGGGCGTCCCAGAGTCTCGAGCGTGCGCGCGAGATCGATCGCCGCTTCCGGTGGTTCATTGACGACATGCTGTACCAGGGAGCGACCGAAAGACTCGAGCAGATCTATCGCTCCCACCACCGCTTCCTGCACGCCTTCTCCGGCCTCTGGCTCGAGCACCACGGCAGCGGTGGTGTGACTCCGCTCTGAAGACCACTCTCTAAGATGGGTGACGACACTGAGATCACAGCCAACGAGACCTTTCCGGGTCGGGATCTCCCCTCCGCAAGCACCCTGCGCCGGGGGCTCGCGACCCTCGTCGACATGGCGGTCTATTGCGGGATCAGCGCTCTGATCGCTATCCCTGTCTTGTCACAGGCGCCCCTGCCCGAGGGCGAGTCGGTGCTCGACATCCTCTCGGCGGCGGCGGCGGACACCCAGTGGGTCGGGCGTTTTGCCGGTGTCGTTGGCCTGTGGATCGCTTTGTGGTGGAGCTACTTCCTGGTCGGGTGGGGTTTGCTCGGCTGGACGCCCGGCAAGCTCGCGCTCGGTCTGCGTGTCGTTGATCACCAGGGCCGGTGTCCGATCGGGGCAAGCCGGGCAGCGATGCGGCTTGTCGCCTACACCGCGTCCTCTGCCACCATTATTTGTGGTCACCTCCTGGCCCTCTTTCGCTGCGACTGCCGGACCCTGCACGACGTGCTTTCCGGTACGAGGGTGGTGCGCTGGAAGCGGCAGACCCGACGAAGCCGGCGCCGGTAGGGCGCCGGCTTCGCCGGGAGCTGTTAGCCGTCAGCTGTCAGCCCAGCTCCTTGCAATATTCCTGGGATCGCGGCCGGGGGTAAACCCCGGCCCTACGG
>CAZCEX010000098.1:0-11119 GCA_964497785.1 uncultured Thermoanaerobaculia bacterium
TCGAGTTCATCCAGGAGTAGCCAGAACCAAGGGTATCCCCACAAATCAGGCGGTTGCCCACCGCAACGGTGTGTTTTTTGAACCGCCAAGACGCGAAGAACGCAAAGATAGGACACAAATAGTTCTAAATAGGAACTTTGCGCCCTTTGCGTCTTGGCGGTTCAATTGCCCTATATGGCCTTCTGATCGGAATAACGATCAACCTGACTCACTGGGAGAGGTTTGGTCAGAACTACTGAACCCTTTCTGAACCCTCGCGGGCAGTCGGCGCCGCCACGATCTGCACGCGGTCGAGATACCAACCGTCGAGGCTGTAGCATCCGTCGGTGCCAAAGTCGAACCGAATTCTGACCGTATCGCCGGCATTGACCAACCCGGCGAGATCGACCTGTGACTGGCCCCAGGAGCCTTCGAAGAATCCTTCGTTGTAGCCGACGAAAGCCGGTTCTCCGGCGAGCGGGTTGGTGCTCCCGTCATCCGCGCCGCGCAGCTCGTCCGTATATGAATTGAATCGGAAAGCCGATGCCGGTATGAGCTCGAACGGCGCCTCGTTGACGCTGATCTTGACATTGCCTCCGTCACCGTAGGGGTAGTCCACTGTCGCCACGTAATGGTCAAAAAGCAGAACGGGTGCGATCGCCCCGGTGGGGATTTCGACCGCCGCCGTCGTCAGACGTACAACCCCCGATTGGTCGTCACTGCCGGGAACGCAGTTGCCGACCATCGGGTCAGACGCGGCATACATCGCCGGACCGTCCGTGCCTTCCGGCGGGGCCTCGGTCCAGGTCCAACTGCGCGGCTCGTACTCTTCGAAGACACCCTCGTCTTCGAACTGCCACCCTTGAGGCGCAGGGTTGGCGAAGGTCTCGTCGAGCAGAAGCAATGGGCGGTTCACCGTTGGTTGATCGGGTCTCAGAAGACTACGGAAATGGCACGGTACCTCGGCGCGCAGAGCCGCCGCTGCAATCGCTCCTTGAAGGGCCACGCAGTCTGCGCTGGTGATGGTTTCGGCGATCTGTTCACCGGTCACGAGGTCGGTGAGCGGGCCTCCCAGCAAATCCGCGCAGCTTGCTTCGAGGGCGTCGGCGTGGTCTCCGAAATGGGAGATCGGTATCTGATAGGCGGACATCGCTCGCCAGTAGATGTGGGAAGCCTTGGTCAGACCGATGCCGGGCACGTTCTCGCCATTGACCGTGCCGCCGTCGACGAGCATGGTGAATGCCCTGTTGGGCACACCGGAGTTGACGTGCACACCGCCGTTGTCCGAGCTGGAGTCGCAGTGGTAGAGCTCGTCGTCGACTGATGCCGGGTCGCCCGCACATCCGGGGACCCACATGTCTCGAAGGACGCCCATGCTTGTATCTTCACCCATCAGCCAGCGCGTCGAGCCTTCCGCCGACGCCGATCTGACTCTCAAGGTCCCGGCCTCGGCAGCTGCCTTGAACTCGATGCCGTCGGACTTGCGTACGAGCACCGATGGGATGCCGAGGCGCTCTCCGGCGCCGGGCATGTCGAGGATCGCATCGGTCGCCGTATTGATGACGATCGCACCTGAAGCGCCGGCTGTTTCGGCCCGCGCAACCGGATCGTAGAAGAGGCAGGCGCCGAACTCGATGAGGGCGATGTTTCCAGGGGTGAAGCCGACAAGGTCCCCACATCCGTTGTGGGCGCCGGATTCATCGACGACGAGCTCGACCACGCCCTCCATCGACCAGGGCGGCAGGGGGTTGAACTTCGCCGATCCAACCAGGTAGTCGCCGGCGATGTCGGCCGGTTCGAGAACCGTCAAGCTCGTTTCCCCGCCGGCGAACGCGCTGCACAGGCCGGGCGTTCGTAATCCGTTCGGGTCGTCGAAGCCAATGCCGTCGATCAGGTCCACGGTCTCGCCGAAGATGTCGGAGTAGGCCTCGTTGAGGGCGCCGGACTGCCACATGTAAATGAGACCGTGTGTGGATGAGGTGTAAGCGTGTGTCCACTCATGGGCGGCCACGTCGTCTGTCGCCATTCCGGAGCAGTATCGGGTGTAGCGACCCGTCCACTGTGCGTTGGGGCAGCCGAGGTCGTCTCCCTGGTAGTTGGCTGCATTGTGCATGATGGCTTCGGCGCCGTCCCACGACCTGAACGCGCCCCCCGAAAGGTTTGTGAAGAGAGAATAGACATTTCCGGAGGTTTCGATCAGGGTCTCGACCTCGGCGTCGGTCACTGCGCCAAGCCCGGTGAAGGGGCGGTCGTCGCCTTCGTTCCAGACCGGGTTCGGGTAGCTTTCGTGATGGATCATGCGGTGCAGATCGGTCACACGCGGTACGCGTTCGACCAGAGTGCCGCGGGCGCTCTCGATGTATATGTCTTCGATGTGCACGCCGTTGCGAAGGATCGAAACCTCCCAGGCCAGGTGGTCGACGCCTCCGGTACGGCCGTGCAGAAGGCCGCCCCTCAGCACGACGAGGCGCTCCGCAGTTGCCGAGATGTTCGAGGTCTCAAGCTCGGTCTCTGCGAAGACCCGGGCTGCGGCAGTGGCCTCGACGGCCGATACGAGGGCATCTGCCGTGGAGGTGGCCGGAAAGGCCACGAGACCGGCAGTGATTCCGACTAATCGACCCTCGCCATCCCTGTGGGTGCGCAAGCGAGCCCCAAGCACCGGCGTACCGCGATGCATCTGTTCGAAGGTGTGGTGCGTCCACCCGAGGCGATCCTCGTGCCGTGCCACGTGACGAAGCTCGGTCACCGGGTCGGTGAGGCCGAACGCGGCGCCGTGCTGCAGCACGAGGTCCGGGAGCTCTTGACTCGCTTTGCTGGTGTTTGGCAAGGGTTCACTCAGGCGAAGGTGACGCACTGTGCCAGTGGCGCGATCGAGGGTGACGTCGGCCTGGGCGCCGAGATCGAGGTGCAGCTGCACTACAGCAGCGGCGGGGTCGACGGCAGCCAGTGCCTGACCAGCAATAAGAACCATGGTGATGATGGCGAGGAAAAAACGCATCGGAACCTCCGGATCGACTCGGCGGATTGTATCGTTTCGGTATGGTGGTGGGGTATCTTGATGAATACGACGCAACCCGAGGCGGCGGGCATCGTATCATGTACCGCCCGGTGCGCACGCGTGGTCCCCGTGACCGCGCTCACCAGGGTGAGATGGAGTTGGAGATCCTGAAGGGGGGATACTGTGAAATCGAGACTTTTGGCAGGTTTGGTATTGGCGAGTCTGGTCGGATTCGGCATCGGGTGTTGCGATACATGCGAGGTCGAAGAGGTGCGGCTGATTCCGATGGAGGATTTCTTCCGCAACCCAGAAAAGACGGGATTCGACCTGTCACCGAGTGGTGAGTACGTCGCTTTTCTGATGCCCTGGGAGAAAAGGCTCAACGTTCACGTGCAGAAGATTGGGTCCGAGGACGTCGTGCGCGTATCGAGCGCGACCGAGCGTGATATCGCTGGTTTTGCGTGGGCAAACAACGGGCGTCTCGTCTACGTCCAGGACACCGGTGGCGACGAGAACTACCACGCTTTCGCGGTTGACATCGACGGTGAGAACTTCGTCGAGCTGACGCCCTTCGACGGCGTCCGGGCTCAGATGGTGGATGATCTCGAGAACGACGACGATCACATGCTGCTGGCGCTCAACAAGCGAGACCCACGCGTATTCGATGTCTTCAGGATCAATATCAACAGCGGTGAGATGGAGATGATCGCCCAGAACCCAGGCAATATCTCCGGTTGGCTGACTGACAACGACGGCATTCTCCGTGTTGCGACGACGAGCGATGGTGTCAACGCATCGTTGCTCTACAGGGATACGGAAGCCGATGAGTTCGAGGCGATTCTGACGACCAACTTCAAGGAGGAGCTGTCGCCCCTCCACTTCACTTTTGACAATCAGAACCTCTATGTGAGTTCGAACATCAATCGCGACAAACGAGCCATCTTCACCTTCGACCCGACGACGGCCGAGCACCTCGAGTTGATCTACGAGCATCCCGAGGTCGACGTGACGTCCCTCCTGCGGTCGAAAGAGCGTGAGGTCATCACTGGTGTCGCCTTCACGACGGACAAACGGGGCTACCACTTCTTCGATGATCAGCGGCGTCAACTCCAGGAGAGTCTCGAAGCGAAGCTCCCGGGCTACGAAGTTGCTGTGGCCAGCATGAGCCGGGACGAGAGCCGGGTGCTCGTCAGGACGTACAGCGACCGGTCTCTCGGCGCCTACTACTTCTACGACACACAGACCGATGACTTCATGAAGCTCGTCGACGTGGCGCCCTGGATCAACGAGGACGAGATGGCCGACATGCAGCCTATCCAATACACTTCGCGGGACGGGCTCACGATCCATGGCTACCTGACTTTGCCGACAGCCGGTGAGGGCGAGAAAGTGCCGGCCGTACTACTGGTTCACGGTGGTCCGTGGGCTCGTGACCGCTGGGGTTTCAACTCCGAAGCCCAGTTCCTCGCCAACCGCGGTTACGCGGTCCTGCAGGTCAACTTCCGCGGTTCGACCGGGTACGGCAAGGAGTTCTGGGAGATCTCTTTCAAGAGGTGGGGCAAGGAGATGCAGGACGACCTTACGGATGGCGTCCAGTGGCTCGTTGACCAAGGCATCGCCGACCCAGAGCGGGTGGGCATCTATGGTGCGTCCTACGGCGGCTATGCGGTGCTTGCCGGGCTCGCTTTCACCCCCGACCTCTACGCGTGCGGCGTCGACTACGTCGGTGTGTCGAACCTCTTCACCCTGCTCGAGTCGATCCCGCCCTACTGGGAGCTCGGCCGACAGATGTTTTACGAGATGATGGGCAACCCGGAGACCGAAGCTGATCTCATTCGTGAGATCTCGCCGCTCTTCCATGCCGACCAGATCAAGGCCCCGCTCATCGTCTTCCAGGGTGCCAACGACATCCGCTGCAAGAAGCCCGAGGCGGATCAGATTGTCAGGGCATTGACGGCCAACGGAATCGACGTGCCCTACATGGTCAAGGGCGACGAGGGGCACGGCTTCCGCAACGAAGAGAACCGCTTCGACGTCTACCGTGCGATGGAGCATTTTCTCGCGGAGCATCTCGGCGGACGTATTGAAGAGGGGACTACGATGCCCGAGATGAACGGCGTCGTCGATCCGCTGCCCGAAGAGACCGTCGAAGACGAAGCTGCGTAGATACCGTAGGTAGAACGATATCGTCCCCGGGACCGATGCGAGAATCGGCCCGGGGGCTTTTTCTTTTTTGATGTCATCCTGAGTGTCGCGCGTAGGATCCCTCCAGTTGTACGAAGTCATTTCGTTCGAAGTGTTTGTTTTTCTCCTGCATCCCCGAAATGCGCGAGATGCGCGAAGCGCATCTACCTCTTGGAATGGCGGGGATTGGCCGCCACGATCCTACGCATTGTTTTCCCTTCAAGGGACAATCCACGCCATTCCAAGAGTGCTACTTGAGTTTCTGTCTCGAAACTGACATACTCTTAGCACGTCGAGGTGGGCCGACCTCGCATCTTGGAGAGCTACATGAAGATCGGGATCACTCTCAAAATATTTCTGTTCCTATGGATGCTCGTCGTCATTTGGGCGGCGTTCTTCTATGTGCAGCCTGCCGAGGGGTTCGTCGGTCAGTCCTCGCGGATCGTTTTTTTCCACGTGCCGACCGCGTGGGTGTGTGTGCTCGGCTTCCTCGTATCCTGCGTCTATTCGGTCCGCTACCTGATGCGGCGCAACCCCGCCGACGACATCAGGGCGGCGGTTGCGTCGAAGCTCGGCCTTCTTTTCGCGGTGCTCGCGACCGTCACTGGTTCGATCTTCGCCCGCATCATGTGGAATGCCTACTGGAACTGGGATCCACGCCAGACTTCGATTGCCATTCTGCTGCTGATCTACGCGGCGTACTTCGCACTTCGTTCGGCGGTGAACGACCCTGAACGCAGGGCCGCCCTGGCGGCGGTGTATGCCATTCTCGCTTTTGTGACTGTTCCTTTTCTCGTGTTCGTCGTGCCGCGGATCTACTGGTCCCTGCATCCGGACACCATCATCAATGCACGGGGCGCAAACGATTTTGACTCCAGGTACACCCAGGTGTTGATGGCATCATTGGCCGGATTCACGGGGCTCTTCGCCTGGATCTACTCGATTGAATGCCGAATCGACCGGATTCGGCTTCGGCGCCGAGAGGAGATGCTGTAATGACTGATCTCACGGGTCTTGCGCTCGTTACGATGATCATTTGGGTCGCTCTGTTCGGTTATGTTTTCGCCATCGACAGGAAAGCTTCGCGATTGGAGTCGAAATGAGCGATACAAAAGGGCAGCGCAAGCTGTGGTACGCGGTAGGCGCCGTGTGCGTCGTGGCCTTTCTGGCCTACGGGGCAACCGCCTTCAAATCCAACCTGACGCCATACGTGGGCTTCGAAGAGGCCCAGCGCAGCGGCTCCAAGGTGCAGGTCGCCGGTGGACTGGTGGCCGACTCATCGAAATACCTCGATCAGAGTCAGGAGCTGTATTTCAGGATCCACGACGACGACGGCCGTGTAATGCCCGTGCACTACAAAGGAACCAAGCCGGCCAACTTCGAGGAGGCGACCGAGATCGTCGCCATCGGTTCTTGGCGGGAAGAGGCCTTTTTCGCGGACCAGTTGCTCGTGAAGTGTCCTTCGAAGTACCAGGGCGTCGATACCGATCCATCAAAACACGGGGTCGAGGCCTGAGGGCGGAACCCTGCCGTTGAACAAAAAAACCGCGGGGTTCGGGATTCATCCCTCTCCCCAGCGCGCCCTGTGAGTCCGAGGAGATTTCATGTACGTACCCGGAACCGTTCTGATGTGGATGGCTTTTCTGCTGGGCATCGGCTCGACCGTTGCTTATGCACTCGCCATCAAGGACGAGGAGCGATGGAAGGCCATCGCTCGCCAGTCTTATGTCTTGATGACGGTCGGTGTGGTGGTTGCGTCAGGCCTTCTGATGTACCTCCTGATCACACATGACTATCGAATGACCTATGTCTGGGCCTACTCGGACAACTCCCTACCCATGAAGTTCCTGGTGTCGAGCTTTTGGGGCGGACAGGAGGGGTCTTTCTTGCTGTGGGTCTTCTTCGGAGTCCTGCTCGGTCTTCCACTCTTGCGCTACGCCCGCGCCTACGAAAGCCGGGTGATGGTTTTTTACAACCTGACCCTGCTTTCTCTCCTGCTGCTGCTCGTCAAGCAGAACCCCTTCCGTTTTCACGAAGGCCTGACTACCAACATGCTGCCGATGGACGGACAGGGATTGAACCCCCTCCTGCAGAACCCGTGGATGGTCATCCACCCGCCGATCATGTTCGTCGGCTATGCTTCGCTGTCGATCCCATTCGCGTTCGCCCTGGCGGCTCTCTGGATGCGCCGCTACGACGAGTGGACAAAGGTGTCTACTCCCTGGGTCCTACTGTCGTTTGTGACCCTCGGGACCGCGATCATGATGGGCGGCTATTGGGCCTACGAAACCCTCGGCTGGGGTGGGTACTGGGGTTGGGACCCGGTCGAAAACGCCTCCCTGGTGCCCTGGCTCTTGACCGGGGCGCTCACCCACGGAATTCTGCTGCAACGCACTCGGAAACGATTCCGGAGGCTCAATCTCGTGCTCGCCGTCTCGGCCTACCTGATGGTCGTATACGCCACCTTCCTCACCCGATCCGGCGTGCTCTCCGACTTCTCCGTGCATTCCTTCGTCGATCTCGGGATCTCCGGCTGGCTGGTCTTCAACATGCTGTTCTTTCTCATTCTGGCCATCGCCATGCTCGCGTGGCGCTGGCGTGAGATTCCCAGCGTCGAGGGCGAAGAGCCCTTCTTCTCGAGAACGATCTTCGTCGTTTTGGGAATTCTGATGTTGATCTTGATCAGTCTGGTCGTGGCGTTCGGTACCTCGGCCCCGCTCATTACCCGATTGTGGATGGAGTCTCCGGCTCAGGTCGGGCCCGACTTCTACAATCGGCTCGGCATCTGGCTCGCCATCGCCCTTGCGGTTGCGTTGGGGTCGACACCCTTTCTCGGTTGGCGTAAGGCGCGAAAGAATGCGCGTGGCCGACTGCTGGTGGTCCTGGCGGTGACGGCGGTCCTCGTGGCGGTGGCGGCTGCGCTCGGCGCTCGGGACCTACGCTCTGTGCTCTACCTTACTGCGGTCATCTATTGCACCGTCGCCAATGTCTGGGCAGTGATCGAAAAGGTGAAAGCTGGCGCTTTCCGCAGAGCTGGCGGTGAGGTAGCCCACGTCGGCCTGGGGCTGATGATGTTGGCATTTATTACCACCGGTTGGTACGGCTCGGAGACGAAGATCAGGGTCAACCAGGGTGAGAGCACCCAGGTGCTCGGCTACACGGTGAGATTCAGGGGCGTCGAAAAACCGACGCCGACGAGCCGCGACGCCATGGTCCTCGATATCGAAACCGCGTCGGGTGCAAACTTCGCAATGAAGCCGCGAATGTGGGTCAACCAGAAGAGCAACCAGCTGGTCGCCAACCCGGACATCCGGTCTTTCGCGACCGGCGACCTCTACATCGCACCCGTCGAGTATTCGCCGGGTGAAGCGGCGCCGGCCAGTGCACAGTTCGTCCTGACCAAGGACGAAACGGTCGTCTTCCGCGACTGGGACATTACCTTTGAAGGCTTCGACATGGATGCTGAGCACGCCGCCGCTGGTGAGCTGACGGTTGGTGTGGTCCTGCGTGTCGAGCGTCCGGGTCACGAGCCGGTTTCGTTGACACCGCGATTGATCTCGACCGAAAAGGGCCTGCGGCCCTTCCCGGCCGACATCCCCGGAACGGACGGTGGCAAGGTGCGCGCGGTCGGCCTGTCGGTTGACACGGGTCAGGTCAGCATCGAGCTCCTCGGGCTCGGTGGTGGGGTTGGTGCGCACGAGGTCCTCTCGAAGGGGGATCAGTTGACCTACAAGGACCTCGTCGTGACCTTCGAGGACTTTGACCTGTCGGAGTTCGACCCGGATGCCGGCAAGATCGACTTCGGCGTCGTATTCTCAGTCGAGCGGGACGGGGAGACATTCGAGGTCGTGCCGCAGGTCTCGCAGCGGCAGGGGGATCCGATGATGATTCCGGCAACCATCCCCGGATCGGGTGGCATGTCGCTGTCCATCGGCCGAGTCTCGGCCGAGGATGGGTCGGTGCAGACCATGATCGTCGACCCATTCATAGAGGCCGAAGCCGGCAAGCCGGCAAGCCTCGTCATCGACGTATCGACCAAGCCCCTCATCGCCCTGGTATGGATCGGCACTTTGCTCATCATCATGGGCATCGTGATGGCGATGGCGGTGCGGCGGCGCGAGGCGGTGGCGTAGGGCTACCCGCCTGCTCGGATGCCGGATACCAGATCCGCCACCAAGCCTCCCGTCGTGACGACTGTCCTTGTGGGAGCAGGCGTCCCGCCTGCGGAGAGGAACCTCGACCGGCCCGGTTCCTAGCCCCGGCCTTCTGGGATGCCGTAGGACGGTCATCCCAGCGTCGCATGAGCAGCGCGGTCGCGAGGGATAGTACCGAAAGGGCTGCGACCACGCTGCTCATGCGAGCGGCGGCCTACTCCGGGGGCTGGACATCGCTGCCGCAGCGCGCTCCCCGGGGAGTGCCCGACATTAAAATTGTGCGGGTGGCGAACGGATGGTGGGTGGCGTTCGGGCACATTTTTATGTCCTGCACGTCCCGCTGAAGGCGCCTTCTCTGGTTCTCTGGTCGATTTCGTTGCCTAAACGGTGCGGGCGAAGCCTGCTGCGGGTACCCCGGTTGCATGACCCTTCAGAGAACTTCTGTTTCGGTCACGATGCCCTCCAACGACTTCATTCCCATAGAGGATGCTGGCGGGTCGCGGGCGGGGACGCCCGCGCCACAACTCCCACGTTTCTTTGTAGCGCGGGCGTCCCCGCCCGCGTTTGCCTGTATGAGCTTCAAGCTCCGCTTTCGATGAGTGGCCGCGTTGCCTACGACCGCGGCTGATCCAGCACGACATCAATCTCCTTCGGCTTTCCGTCGCGGACTATGGTGATGGTGATCCTGTCGCCGGGACGGTATTTCTCGAGCGCCAGCCCGATCTCCCCGGTGCTGCGAATGCGTGCGTCATCGATGGCGATGAGGATGTCGCCGAGTCTGATGCGTCCGTCGCGGGTTCTGATCGAGGGTCTGATGCCGGCTTTGTCCGCGCCGCTGCCTGTGATGACCTGAAGTACGACCGGTCCCTCGAGACCCCAACGCCGGCTGACCGAGTCGGGCGCGAGGTCGATGCCGATGTCGGGGCGCTGAATCTTGCCGAAAGCGATGAGATCCGCCACGACCCAGTTGACGGTGTCCGAAGGGATGGCGAAACCGATCCCCGCGTAGCTTCCCGACGGGCTGTAGATTGCGGTGTTGACGCCGATGAGCCGTCCGCCGGAGTCGAGCAACGGACCGCCGGAGTTGCCCGGGTTGATGGCGGCGTCGGTCTGGATGACGTTGCGGATCGGAATGCGAGTCATCGACTCGATCTCGCGGCCGAGGGCGGAGATGATGCCGGTGGTCAAGGTCTGGTCGAAGCCGAAGGGGTTGCCGATCGCGAGCACTTTCTGGCCGACCTCGAGATCGTGGGAGGTTCCGATACGTAGTGGGTGGAGGAGCTCAGTCGGTGCATCGATACGCAAGACTGCAAGATCCTTCTCGGCAGCGTATCCGACGAGTTCGGCGGGCCACGTGCTGTGATCGGCGAGCGTGACCTCGGCCCGTCTCGCGTCCCTTATGACGTGGAAGTTCGTGATGATGTGGCCCTGGGTATCCCATACGAAGCCGGAGCCGGTGCCCTGCGGGATCTCCATCGCGCGGAAGCTGAAAAAATCCCTTCGCAGACCGATCGATGTGATGTAGACCACCGTCGGTGAAGCATCACGGAACAGCTCGGTCGTCGATGTTTCTTCGGCGGTCAATGAACCGCGCAGCTCGGGGACCCGCACCTTCGCCTTGACCTCGGAGCTGCGGCTGTCAGCCGCGTTTGACGAAGTCACGATACCGGCTGCGAATACGATGGCCAGTGTCGTCAGTATCATCAGTCGTCTTGAATCGGACATCAGTGCCTCCTCAACTAGGAGGATGTAGCGCATAGAACTGGCGGCGCCTTTCGGGTGTCGTTTGGCCCATTTTTTGGCG
>CAZCEX010000099.1:0-11052 GCA_964497785.1 uncultured Thermoanaerobaculia bacterium
ACTGGTGGGGCAACTCGGTCTACGTGGACTTCGACCGCGGCAATTGGTGCGAGGGCCTGACCGCCTACATGGCTGACCACCTCTTCGCCGAGCAACGGGGGGAAGGCGCCACCTATCGTCGGTCGACCCTCAAGAAGTTCACCGACACCGTCTCTGACGAGACCGACTTTCCGCTCGTCGATTTCCACTCACGGAGCTCGGCCGCCTCCGAGGCTGTCGGCTATGGCAAGAGCCTGATGCTTTTCCACATGATGCGTCGGGCAGTCGGCGATACGGCTTTTCTCGAGAGTGTCGGTCGGTTTTACCGGGAGCGGCAGTTCAACCGAGCGGGTTTTGACGACCTCGCGGCGGCGTTCTCGGATACGACAGGGCTGGCGTGGGGGCCGATGGTCGAGGCGTGGACGACGCGGACAGGCGCGCCTCAGCTGGTGATTGAAGATGTCGTGGTCGAGAAGCACGATCACCCGGCTGCGCCGTGGACGGTGACGGTCACGATCCGACAGGTGGCGGCGGCGAGCGCCTTTCCTTTGACCGTTCCCATCGCGGTGACGATCGAAGGATACGAGGAGGCCGTCTGGTTCGAGTCCGAGCCCTGCGGCAAGACCTGCACCATCAGGGTTCCATGTCCGGCGCGACCCTTGCGCATCGACGTCGACCCGGCATTCGACGTGATGCGCAAGCTCGATCCGCTCGAGGTTCCGCCGGCGATCTCGACCGTCATGGGTGGGGCCGAGACGCTCTTTGTGCTCCCGTCCGAAGCACCGGCTGCGGAACTCGAGGCGTGGCGTGACCTGGCAACCGCGTGGGCCGCCCCCGATCCCGTCGAGATCGTGAACGACGTTGACCTGGACGTGCTGCCCGAACAGCCGACGTGGGTACTTGGATGGAGCAATGGTTTTGCTTCGGAAATCGTGCGACGGCTCGAGGATCACGGTGTCGTTTACGAAGAAGGCGTGCTGACGCTCGACGGCATCGACGTGGAGCAGGATCAGCGCTCCGTGGTCCTCGTTGCTCGTGGAGATGCGGATTCCGCGGTGGCGGTCGGCTGGGTTGCCGCGCGACCAGTCGCTGCTATTCCCGGCCTGGCTCGAAAGCTGCCCCACTACCAGAAGTACTCCTACCTCGTATTCCGGGGGGACGAGCCGGAGAATACGGACAAGGGCATGTGGAACCCGGTCGGCTCACCGCTGGTCCGCAACCTCGGGGAGGATGAGCTGATTCCCCTTGTGCTGCCCGAAAGGGCGCCGCTGGCCGAGCTACCGCCCATCTTTGACGCCGCAGCCTTCGAGCGCACGGTCACCGTTCTGGCCGACCCGTCGCTGGAGGGCCGCGGCCTGGGTAGCCGGGGGCTCGACGACGCCACGAGGTGGGTCGAGGAGCAGATGGCGGCGATCGGGCTCACACCGAGGGGGACGAACGGTTTCCGTCAGACCTGGTCGTGGCTGGGCGGCGATCCGGAGCGAGAGCTCGAGCTGACGAATATCGTAGCGATGATCCCGGGCGCAGACCCGGCCCTGGCCGACGCCCCGGTGCTGATCATGGCGCACCTCGACCACCTGGGGCTGGGATGGCCGGACGTCCGCGAGGGCAACGAGGGGAAGATCCATCCCGGAGCTGACGACAACGCATCTGGGGTCGCTGTGCTGCTCGAGCTGGCCCGGTCTCTGCGCTCGGAACCGCCACGCGACCGCCCCATCATATTTGCCGTCGTCACCGGCGAGGAGGCCGGACTGATCGGGTCCAGACACCTGCTGGGTACGTTTGGTGAGGGTGATCAACCCGTAGGGTGCTTCAACCTCGATACGGTCGGCAGGTTGTCCTCTGGCAAGCTCTACGTGCTCAACGCGTCTTCGGCTCGCGAATGGCGCTTTATCTTCATGGGCGTCGGCTATACGACCGGTGCGCCGGTTGAGGTGGTTTCTGAGCCGCTCGATGCATCCGATCAGGTCGCTTGCCTTGACCGAGGCATCCCGGCGATCCAGCTCTTCACCGGCCCGTCCGTCCACTATCACCGGCCTTCAGATACAGCTGATACGCTCGACTACGAAGGTATGGCGACAGTAGCCGAGGCGGCGAGGGAGGCTGTGGTCTACCTGGCAGACCGAGTCGAGCCGCTGACGGTTTCGATAGAGCAGCCGCCGGGTAGCGCCCCGTCGCCGCATGGCGCCGGTGAACGCGGAACTCGCCGCGTCAGCCTCGGTACGATGCCTGACTTTGCCTTCAAGGGGCCAGGGGTCCGAGTGCAGGCCGTGACGCCGGATTCCGGGGCCGACAAGGCTGGAATCAAGCCGGGAGATGTGCTGCTGACGCTCGACGACAAGAAGATCGAGGGGCTGCGGTCGTTGTCTGGAATCCTGAAAACCCATCAGCCGGGTGACGAGGTGCGGGTGACAATCATGAGAAGTGGGGAGGAGATGATGATGACCGCGACCCTCGGAGCGCGCTGAGCTGTCCAGGGTCCTGTACTTCAAAAGACCACGGTCGCTTTCGGGCGGCGCGAAGCTCAGTATTCGTTGGGTTTTTGCCTCTTTTTACGAATACTGAAAAACTGTCTCAATGGGCCTGTCGCCCCGTAATACTCTCGCGCCTTTTGTGATTCAGGTTCCTAACCGAGAGAGCCCTCCCTGGTACCATCTCGCCCATGCTGAGGTCTCTCGGAATATGGATCGTGACGTTCGGAATGGCGCTGTCGGCTGCGCATGCCCTCAGCGAGGAGTCCTTGCTTCCCTGGGAGGTTTGGAAAGACCCCGGGATTGTCTCTCGAGTGCCGGGTGGCGTCAGGACGGTTGTGTCTTCGAGCCGCTGCCCCGGCGACTGTGAGTTCGATCGCCACTCAGCGAAGGAACCCAAGTTCATTCGTACTCTCAATGATGAAGGGGTGATTTTCGAGACTAAGGGTTCTGGGGCCATTACCCGGATTTGGATGACCCAGGGAGACGGGGTCAGTCACGATCTCGATGAATCGATCCACATCAGAATCACCATCGACGGTAGCGACGAACCGGTCGTCGATCTTCCAGTCAGAGTCTTCTTCACCGGCCAGACCCCGCCGTTCCTCATGCCGATGGTCCTCGACCACCGGCGGTCGGGGGGAGGCAACGTATCAGTGGTGCCGATAGGTTTTCACAAGGGTTGCAGGGTGTCACTGGTCGGTACCGGGAAGGCGAAAATCTGGTATCAGGTGACGGCTGTCCTGGTCGACGAGCGGCATTCGGTTGCCAGTTTCTCATCGGATATTGACCTCGATGAATGGCGGAGGATGTTGCAGGACCCGGGAGTCGATCCGTGGCCGCAACGTCCTTGGCCGACGGTTTCGGGATCGCAGCGCCTCTCCCCTGGGGAGGTGCAGCGCCTCGCAGCAATCGAAGGACCCGACCAGGTCACCGGCCTGATCCTACGGGTTCCAAAAAAACGATGGCCGGACGTTGAGTTGCGAATGGAGTTCGACGGGAAGCAGACGGTCGCCATGCCCCTGACCTGGTTCTTTGGGGTGAGCGGCCCGAAATGCCTGCCGATGAGGTCCTTGTTCATCGGCGGCGAGGAGAACGATCTGTACTCGTACTTTCCCATGCCCTTCTTCGAGCGGGCAGTGGTCGAAGTCAGTCTGTCGGCTGGGGCGACGGCACCGGTTCGGTTCGAGTACGCCGTTCGGTGGGCCGGTCGAGAGCCGGCTCCCGAAGACGGTATCTTCCACGCAGAGGTCATCGACCTCGTAACTCCGTCTCCTAAAAATCCCGCCCGGTTGCTGGACCTCGCCGGGCGAGGCCGGCTCGCCGGTCTCGCCGTGACGATGGGTCTGTCACAAGGCAAGCGGTGGGCCTTCCTGGAAGGCGATGAAACCGTCGTAGTGGATGGTGAGAAGGAGCCGTCATGGCGAGGAACAGGTGTCGAGGACTTCTTCGGTGGCGGTTTCTACTTTCGAAATGAAGGTGACAAACAGCCGCAGCCCTTTCGCCGCGCTCTGCATGGATTCACCTGCACAGTAGGTAAGAAGAAGTGGCCGTCGATGAGTCTTTATCGACTCTTGGTGACCGATGGTCCGTTCTTCAACCGGTCCATCCAGTTCTTGGTAGAAGGCGGTCCCAACGGTGATCTTCCGGTCCGCTGGCGCGGTGTCTACTGGGTTTACCTGAATCCCTCAGTCGTCGATGAGGGGAGCGAGTAGCCCCTCCTCTGCCACCCGGGGAATCGTGACGTGACCCCGTGTCGTATTGGCCTGGTTCCACGCTTCGGCAGTCGTGATCGCGTTTTCATTTCGCGCCCAGGCACGTCGGCTGACGCCGCTCATCGCATCCCACTCGAGGGCGGTATCAAGAATGCGGTCCACCAGGTCAGAACCGTCGAGCACGAGACCGAAGCCGCCATTGATCGCCTTGCCGGTGCCGACGCCGCCGCCATTCGACAGCACCGCCATGGTCATGCCTCGGGCTGCGTTGCCCGCCCAGCACTGGTGGGCCATGTCGGCGGTGTTCTGGGACCCGTCGTAGATGTTGGCGGTTTCGCGGAAGGGCGAGTCGGTGCCACCGGTGTCGTGGTGATCACGGCCCATCATGATCGGACCGACCTCACCAGCGCGGACCATGGCATTGAATCTCTTCGCAATCTGCGTTCTGCCCTCGGCGTCTGAGTAGAGAATTCGCGCCTGGGTTCCGACAACGAGGTCGTTTTCCCCGGCGTCGTGAATCCACTGCCAGTTGTCTCTGTCCTGCCCGCGCCGTGCAGGGTCGATGCATGCCATCGCGGCCTGGTCCGTACGCTGCAGATCCTCTGGACTGCCTGACAGGCAGACCCACCGGAAGGGTCCATACCCAAAGTCAAAGCAGAGCGGCCCCATGATGTCTTCAACGTACGAGGGCCAGATGAAGCCGCGGGAGGTGTCGACCCCGTTGGTAGTGATCGCGAGCTCTCCGGCGTCGAAGACTGCCTTCATGAAGGCATTGCCGTAGTCCCAGAAACGGGCGCCCTTGTCGGTGAGACGTTGAAGGACTCGGAAGTGGCGCCTCAGGCTCGTATCGACGAGCTCCTTGAAGTGATCACGATCCCTGGCGAGGATCTCGCGGCCCTCTTCGAAGGATACGCCGGCCGGCGTGTAGCCGCCGTCGTACGGAACGTGACAGGAGGTCTGGTCGGAGATGAGATCGGTGGCAACGTCGTTCTCGTCGAGGTACTCGAGCAGATCGATGATGTTGCCCTCATACGCCACGGACAGGGCCCTGCCGTCACGGGCTGCATCGAGCATGAGCTTGACGGCCCGTTGGAGGTCATCGGTGACCTCGGAGACCCAGCCCTGGTCATGACGGGTCGCGATTCGTGATGGGTCGACCTCGGCAATGATGCCGGCGCCGCCTGAGATTTCGAGCGCCCTGGGCTGAGCCCCTGACATGCCGCCGAGACCGGAGGTGATGAAGGTCTTGCCTCGAAGATCGCCGTCCTCCGCCACGCCCAGGTACTGCCGACCGGCGTTGAGCAGCGTGATATAGGTGCCGTGCACGATCCCCTGAGGACCGATGTACATCCAACCTCCGGCTGTCATCTGGCCGTAATTGACGCATCCGAGAGCCGCGAGGTGGTGAAACTCCTCAGGGGTGTCGAAGCCGCCGACCATGAGGCCGTTGGTGATGATGGCCCGCGGGGCATCGGGGCGGGACGGAAAGAGCCCAACGGGGTGACCGGAGCTGACGACAAGCGTCTGGTCGTCGTCCATCACTTCGAGATACCTCTTGATGAGTCGGTACTGCATCCAATTCTGGAAAACCTGTCCGGACTCGCCGTAGGTCACGAGTTCGTACGGGTACAGGGCGACGTCGAAATCGAGGTTGTTTTCGATCATGACCTGCATCGCCCGAGTGGCCACGCTGCGTCCTACATACTCGTTGATGGGCCGCCCCCAGATGCGACCCGCCGGCCTGTAGCGGTAGCCGTAGATCCTACCCATCGTGCGGAGCTCGTTGAGAAACTCCGGCGCGACGATCTCGTGGTGCTGTCGAGGAACGTAGCGCAAGGCATTCTTCAGAGCCACGATGGTGTCGTGGCGATCGAGGTCATAGCCCCGGTTGGGTGCGCGCCGGTAGCGGGGATCCAAGGGCTGAGGGTCTGGCAACTCTGTCAGCTCGACGGAAAAAACCTCGTCATGCATCACAACTCCTCCTGAATTGGAGATTGTACCCGGTCAAAATCTCTTCGGGACGGAAAGAGCTTCATTCTCAATACAAAGGACCGAAATGCAATACAGCAGTCATCGTAAGATATATATTTTCTGGTTAATAAACTCGTATCGTGAGGGTCGAATTTCGGGTTAGCATTTCGACGTGTGTTGGTATAAGATCCCCCATTGGAGGAAACGAGACTCATGACCACTCTCGATACCGTAGAAGTGCTTCGCCCCTTGCGCGTGGTCTTCATCGAGGGCGGGCAGGGGGTCCGGTCCCATTTGAATACCCTCGGGATTCATATCGGAGACTGGATCAGAGTGGTCGAGCGTGCCCCTTTCCGGGGCCCTGTACTCATCCAGGTCAACGGTACGCGTCTCGCCCTCGGTAGAGGTGTAGCGAGCCGAGTGAGAGTTGAGGAAGAGGGTATCGCGCCCAAAGAGAACGGGACAACGGCGACCGGCACTGGATGAGATTCCTCCTCGCAGGCCAACCCAACTCGGGAAAAAGCACCATTTTTAATGCGGTTGCAGGTTACAGGTCTGCGACAGCAAATTTCCCCGGTTCGTCGGCCGCCTATACCATCAGTCGCGCCCTCATTCACGGCCGCGAGATCAACATCGTCGACCTGCCCGGGATGTACTCTCTGACCGCGCCATCCACCGAAATGGTAGAAGCTACCCGCTTCGTTCTCGAGGAGGATTGGGACCTCATCATCGACGTCGTCGATGCGAGTCGACTGGAGAGATCGCTTGAGTTGACCGCCCAGCTCCTGCAGCTCGGTCGCCCGATGGTGGTTGCCCTCAACAGGATGGATGAGGCCGAACGCTATGGGATGACGGTCGATATCGACGAGTTGGCCCGCATCCTGGGGGTGCCGGTAGTACCTACCATCGGCCGTCGCGGCCAGGGCCTGAAAAAACTCTTCCGGGTGGCCTTGCAGGCGGCGCATCGGGAACCACCGCCATGCCCGGTGGCCCACGACCGTGAGATCGAGAGCGCCATCGACCAGATCATGGCTCTCCTCGCCAGAGAGGAATTCACGTCGAGGGTTCCGATGCGGTTCGTCGCGACCAAGGTGCTCGAGCTCGACCCGTATCTCACCTCCAAGGTCTTCGAACAACATCCCGACATCAAAGGGGCGATCGAGGCGGTTATCACCGACGTTCAGGAGACCCACGGGTGGACGGCTGATCAGGTCGTATCTGGAAGCCGCCACGCAAGGGCGCATACGATCTGGGAACGGGTCGGCGCGATCGGTCCACCCAAGATCGGATGGAGAGAACGAGCCGACCGGCTCCTCCTCCACCCCATGACCGGTGGGCCCTTGATGGTTCTGATACTGGGAGGGGTCTTCTGGCTGGTTTTCGGCGTCGGGCAACGGGTCGAGGCGCCGCTCGTCGCATGGTTCGACACGATGCGTGGGGCGCTCGAAACGCGCTACCCGATCGACACCCTGGTGGGAACCCTTTTGTCGGGCGCCTTCATGGGTATCGCTGGAGGGCTGACGATCGTCCTGCCTTATCTTCTGCCGTTCCTGCTCGCTCTGGCCGTCCTCGAGGACTCGGGATACCTGCCGCGAATGGCCTACATCCTCGACAACCTCATGCACCGGATCGGGCTGCACGGCAAGTCGGTCCTGCCTCTGATCCTGGGTTATGGGTGCTCGGTGCCTGCAATCATGGCCACCCGTATCCTGGATTCGAAACGCGATCGCCGCATCACGGCTGCGCTCGCCGCCTTCATTCCCTGTTCCGCGCGCACAATTGTGATCTACGGATTGATCGCAGCCTACCTGGGCCCGCTCTGGGCCCTCGGAATCTATGTACTGAACCTCGTCGTCATCATGGTCATCGGCAAGATCATGAGCCGTGTCATCAAGGGGCGGTCGCCGGGTCTCATCCTCGAAATTCCGAGTCTTGCCCTGCCGTCGCCACGCAATCTCGTGGCCAAGACGTGGCTGAGTCTCAAGGAGTTTCTGGTCATTGCCTGGCCTGTACTCGTCGTATCCTCGCTGATCCTGTCCCTGCTCGAGTGGGCCGGCGCTGCAGGCCTCGTCAACACCGCTCTCGCGCCGCTCACGGTGTGGGTGCTGGGTCTGCCCGCAGCAGTCGGCATGACCCTGGTTTTCGGAGTTCTCCGCAAGGAGTTGACGCTCGTGATGTTGGTCCAGGCTCTGGGAACGAATCACCTCGACCAGGTGCTGTCGACCGGGCAACTGGTTGTATTCACGTTGTTCGTTGTTTTCTACATTCCCTGCGCGGCGACCATCGCAGCGATGGCGAAGGAACTCGGTTGGAAGGACACGGCATGGGTCTCCGGACTTACGGTCACAGTTGCGATCATCTTGTCGGTCGCCGGTAGGGCGGCTTTCGCTATCGTTGGATAGAGTACGGGGTCGGGTCCGGCACACCGGCCTCCTCAAAGCCTCGGCGGCGGAGCAGACACGAGTCGCATTGGCCGCAGGCCTTGCCGTCCCCAGTTGGGTCGTAGCATGACCAGGTCACGCCGTAGTCGACCCCCAGGGCCTGCCCACGTGCAATGATCTCGGCCTTGCTGAGGTCGAGCAGAGGGGCGTGCACCCGATACCGCTGACCGTGGTCGGCGCCGGCGACGGTCGCCACCGAAGCCATGTTTTCGAATGCCGTCAGAAACGCTGGTCTGCAGTCTGGGTAGCCCGAGTAGTCGACGGCATTGGCGCCGATGAAGAGGTCTCGGGCACCAACGACCTCGGCCAGACCGAGGAGCAGGGAGAGGAACACGGCATTGCGGGCGGGGACATAGGTGATAGGCACGGTCTTCTCGGCGGGGTCGCGATTCTTCGGGACTTCGATGTCAGCGGTCAGCGCCGATCCTCCGATGGAACGAAGATCGACGGCGACGACCCGGTGCGAAGCAGCTCCGAGCTGGGAAGCGACCCGTTCGGCCGCGACAAGCTCGACTCGGTGTCTCTGCCCGTAATCGACCGCCAGGCAGTGGCAAGTGTGGCCTTCGGATAGCGCAATTGCCAACACCGTTGTCGAATCAAGGCCTCCGGAAAGGAGCACGGTGGCGGGGCTGGTTCGGGAACGGCGCCTCATGCCCCCGCCTCGCGGCGGGCACGATCCCACAGCTGTGAAACGGTGGCGTCGTCGGGAGCCGGTACAGCAGCCGCATTGTGTTGCAGATCCCGAGCGAGTGTTCCGAGTCGGGCTCGTCCTTCTTCGATACGCGCTGCCAGCCTCGAGTCTCGGATTGACTGCTCACGGATGACCTCCGCGATGCCGGGCAGACGCTCGAAGGCGTTGCATACAAGGACCCCGTGATTGTGAGCCCTGAGAGCGGCAGAGACGAGCTCCGGCAACTCCCCGAGACCATCAAGAGCGCCCATTTCAAGATCGTCGCAGAGCACGACCGGACGACCGGGGAGATCGGTGGCAAGCTGAACGACGCGCCTCGACAGCGATGCGGGCTTCTCGTACTCCCCCAAGGACGGGGCGATGACGTGACCGACCATCACGACCGAAATATCCTGTGAGAGAGCTGCAAAAATTCCGAGGTGCTCGTCAAGGTCTTCAGTTCGATGATCGACCACTGGGAGCTCTTCGTGAGTGTCGACTGGTACGGGGCCGAGCCCCGGGAAATGTTTGAGACACCCACCGACCTGCCAACACTGAAGGCCTTCGGTGAAGAGCCTGGCCAGGGTCGCGGCTCGTTCTGCGCTGGCTGCGAAGGCCCGACCCTGCTCCGTGATGACACCTCCAGGTCGCGCGAGGTCGACGACCGGCGCGAGATCGAGATGGACTCCGAGGGCCCTGCACGCGCTGCCGGCAGCTTCGCCAAGTGCCTTGACTGCCCGTCGACCGGCGGCAGCAGCAGCCGCAGGCGTTGGCAGAGGACCCCAGATGGCCGATAAACGGTTGACCAGACCACCCTCGAGGTCGATGCAGATGAATGGCCGGGGTTCCAGCTCTCCAACCGTGCGTACGAGCTCTCGCACCTGGTCCGAATCTTTCACATTTCGGCTGAAGAGAATCACTCCAGCCGGTCTGACCTCCTCCAAAACGCCACGCTGCTCTCGAGTCAACTCGAGATCTGGGAGACCAACGACGAGAGGGAGTGGGTCGGCCTGCATCGTGAGCTCCTTATCTGCGTCAATCCTCATCGGCAATCTTGGTCTTGAACGAGGCCAGGAGATTGAGGGCGGCCAGCGGTGTCAGGTGATCAAGATCAAGCTGGCGGATACGGTCGAGGACCACATCCTCGGGTGGGCGAAAGAGGCTCATCTGACGAATCCTGTCGGCGCCGTCTTCTCTGGGGGCAACCGAGTCCATATCGGTAGGGCCTACTGAGTATTTCTCGAGACTGGAGAGGATCTCCTCAGCCCTTTGGCAGACGGCGTCGGGAACCCCGGCAAGTTCGGCGACGTGGATTCCGTATGAACGGTCGGACGGGCCATTTGTAACTCGATGGAGGAACAGGATCGAGCCTTTCCACTCTTTGACCGCCATCGAACGGTTGACGAGTCGGGGCAACCGCCGAGCGAGGTCGGTGAGCTCGTGGTAGTGGGTCGCGAACAATACCTTGGCGGCTCGCTCGGGTCGATCGTGGAAGTACTCGACGATCGCCCAAGCCAGGGACAGCCCGTCGTAGGTTGCGGTACCACGCCCAACCTCATCGAGGATCACCAGTGACCGAGGCGTCGCGTGGTGGAGGATGTTCGCAGTTTCGGTCATCTCGACCATGAAGGTGCTCTCGCCCTGTGCGAGCATGTCGCTGGCGCCAACGCGAGTAAAAACCCGGTCGGTCACGCCGATCCGCGCGGATGATGCTGGCACGAAACTACCGGCATGGGCCATGATGGTGATCAACGCCACCTGGCGCAGGTAGGTGGATTTGCCGCCCATGTTGGGGCCGGTGAGGA
>CAZCEX010000100.1:0-10946 GCA_964497785.1 uncultured Thermoanaerobaculia bacterium
CTCGTCTTGGCCGGCGGGCTCTTCTCTGGCGGAGGCGGACCTCGGCCCGGCTCAAAACTTTTGCCGGCGATATGACTGAGGATCTTGGAGATGACCTTGTGCTCGCAGTGTCCAGTAAAACACTTACGATCAACGCAGGCCACATTGTGATCCGACAAGACAAGGAAATTTCAGACGTCTCCGCCCGAGATCGCACACGACACGGTACAACCTCAGCGGAGGTCGCCATGAGATCCGGAGCCATCGTCGTCACTCCACGGGATGTCCTCGATGTCCTGCGTTGATTCCCAATGATCGACCGCCACCGGGCGGTGGTTCAGTCGATCGCCATGTTGTAACCAAGAGCCGCAGAGACTCTGCTCATGGTCTCCGAGCTCAGGCTACCGATCGGCCTCACGACCGGTTCGCCTTGCGGCGGCCGCAGGCGCGATTTCTCCCCCGACTGTTGCACTGTGGCGAGCTGGGCGCAGTTCACTGCAGAAGGCACGGCGAGGCCGCTCTCGGCGGGCTGAACTACGACGACAAAGGGATACGGGTGTGGCGGGAGGGTTCGCGTGATGGCAGCGACGACCGTGGTCGGGCTGTGGCGGTTGCCGAGGTCGTTTTGCACAACGAGGGCAGGCCGCAGGCCGCCCTGCTCACTGCCCTTGACCGGGTCGAACTCGACCCAGTAAATCTCACCACGACGAACGTTCATCATCCACCGCCTCGGCGACGGCGGCCTGGCTGGCTGCCGCGAACTCCTCCGCTTCTTCAGCGTAGAAACGATATCCCCGCCGGGCAAGATCGTCGCGTTCTCTCAGCCGCCTCTTTTCGAGAAGCTCGCTGATTACCGCACTGCGGGTGCTCTTCCTCTCCCTCGCCAGGCTATCGGCATACAAAACGAGGTCTTCCGGCAATGAGATTGTGACCTTGCGCGCTGTATTACCCTTCATTCATACCCCCTGGACGTCCAATTCAGCAGTCTCTACGTTACCACGTACGGGTAGCGGTAGCTGAAGAGGCTCGCCTGCACGCCGCGGACGAACAGCGCATCGCTACGGTGAGAACATTTCTCCCAGAACAGTCAACACAGCTGCGGCGGTGGGATCATCGACACGCCCGAGCTTCTTGACCAAACGCACCCGGTCGACCGTGCGGATCTGGTCGAGAACGATGAAACCCGTTTTCCCCTGAAATTTGACCTCAACCCGGCTGGGGTAGGCCTTGCCCCGGGTCGTCATCGGAGCGATGATCACCGTTCTCAGGCTGTGCATCTCGTTGGGAGAGATGATGACGCAGGGGCGCGTCTTGCGGATCTCCGACCCCTGAGTTGGTTCCAGCTGGACCAAGTGAACGTCAAACCGGCTCACCACTCCCAGTCACCATCATCGAATGCCGTCGTCTGCTCGGCCACCATGAGCATCGCGTCGTCCCCCTCTTGGTGCATGGCTTCGAATGCCGCCCTCCAGCCGCGTCGATTCTTCGATTCCGGCGCAATGAGCAGTCCTTCGGAAACGACCTTCAGCTCGAGCTCGCAGCCGTCAAGTGCCGCGCTCTCAATCAACGGCTTCGGGATCCGAATACCCCGAGAATTTCCGATTTGAATCAACTGAGCCATCTCGCCTCCAAGTAATTACATTGTAACCACACACCACCTGTTCTGCAATCGTTTTCCCATGTCAATCTGAACGACGAGGGCGATCAGCAGTTCAGCCCTCGAGCAGCTCGCCGACCCATGCCAAGAAATCCTTCTTGACTGTTTCCCATGGCGCTTCGAGGAGCATCCGCAGCTCCGGTTCAGAGTCGGCGTCATCGAAAAAGACCAGGCTGCGGACGACGTGTCCAACGTCTCGTGAATCGTACTTCTGACGAAAAAGGCCCAGGTAGTGGTCGAGGGGGTGTTGCTCCCGGACAAGGAACCACAGCATCTCGTGCCACCCACCCCGCTCCATAACCCTTTCGAAAACCACCCGGTTGACCGCATCAGAATTCCCAAGGGAAGTCCGATCGTACTCCCACAGGAGCTTGCCAACATTCTCCGGGATTTCCATCAACCCATTTTATCACTGAAACTTGCGTCAGTAATCCAGGGACCTGCATCGCAGCCACCACGACGGCGACCGCGGCTTCGAGAAGTTGAGGTCGCTCAGATAATGTGGTCTTCCGGCGAATCCTTCTCCCCAGCCATCGCCAGTCCGAGAACAGCGTTGACCGAAGACGACAGGGCAATGACAACTCCCGCGGGACCGTCCCGGTAGCCACGTTTGCGCACGAAGGAGTAGAGGAAGGCCCAGAAAGCCCTTGCCGTGAGCCTCAGGGGCCCGGGGGTGGGGCGCCCCTGCCGCCGGTACTCGGCCGCCTTGAGGCGGTGGTGCTCGGCGCGGAAGACGGCGGCGAGGTCGGGGTAGCTGTGGTGGATGAGAGCGCCCGGCAGGAGGTGCACGGGTCCGCGTGGGTGGACCGACTCGTGCACAGGATCGGGGCTGAAGTCATGCACGGTTCGGTTGAACAGCCGCACCACCGGGTCGGGAACCCAGTGGCCGTAGCGGATCTCGCGCTTACCGACGTAGGGGCGTCGTGCAATGCGCCAGCAAACGTCCGAGGCCTGGGCCTGCCAGTCGATCACAAAGAGGGCTCGTGCCGATTCGAGCTCGAGGATCTCGTCTGCATCAACAGACAGGACCCAGTCGTGGCGGGCGAGCGCGACCGCAGCACGTTTCTGCGACCCGTAGCCGTCGAAGACGCGCTCGTGCCAGCGCGCCCCGTGACGAGCCGCGATCGCACGCGTCGTATCGGTCGAGCCGGAATCAAGCACGATGGTTTCGTCGCAGCAGGCCAGCGAAACGAGCACCTCGTCGAGCCAGCGCTCAGCATCGAGAGTGATGAGTACTGCCGATATGGGCAACGATGCGGGGTTTGTCATGGCAGGACCAGACTACTACGCAACGCGACTCATGTGTCACCTATTGACGACAGATTGTGCACCACGACAATCGTCCAGTCGGCCGAGCACGCACACCCAAAGTCTGTAAATTATTTTTCAACAGTAGTTTGGCAACAATATCAAAAACTGGCACGGTGTTTGCTTTATTGTCGGGTGAGCGCTACCCCGGCGCTCGGCTCCTTCTCCTTCCTTCGGCGGCCCCGCACCAAGCGGGGCCGCCACCCCTTTTCTCTTCGCGCCGGCAGAGACACCGTACACGCGGTTTGTTACGATCGCCCTTTGCGAACGTCTCCAGATACGGATGGCGGCATGCCTCGACAGACCGAGGAGGAAAAGAAATGGCTATGAAGGGAATCATTCTCGCCGGCGGCTCCGGCACACGGCTCCACCCGGTGACCCGGGTCATCAGCAAACAGTTGCTTCCGGTCCACGACAAGCCAATGGTCTACTACCCGTTGAGCCTGTTGATGCTGGCCGGAATTCGTGAAGTGCTCGTCATCTCCACGCCGCGCGATCTGCCCGCCTTTCGCGACCTGCTCGGCGACGGCGCCCAGCTCGGCATGCGCTTGGATTACTGCGAGCAGCCGAGTCCCGACGGGCTTGCTCAAGCCTTCATCCTCGGCAAAAGATTTATCGACGAAGACCCATCGTGTCTCGTACTCGGCGACAACATCCTGCACGGTCACGACCTATCCGGGCTCCTCAAAAGATGCGCTTCGCTGGAGGACGGCGCGCGCGTCTTCGGCTACTACGTGAGCGATCCGGAACGCTACGGCGTTGTCGAGTTCGACGACACCGGCCGCGCCCTCAGCCTCGAAGAAAAGCCCGCCCAACCACGCAGCAACTACGCAGTTCCAGGGCTCTACTTCTACGGACCCGACGTCTGCCGCTATGCCGCCGCCTTGCAGCCGTCGACCCGCGGCGAGCTGGAGATCACCGATCTCAACAGGATCTACCTCGAGAGCGGGCGTCTCGAGGTCGAGGTTCTCGGTCGCGGCTATGCGTGGCTCGACGCAGGCACCCATCAGAGCCTGCTCGAAGCCTCGAACTTCGTGCAGGCGATCGAGAATCGCCAGGGGCTCAAGGTGGGTTGCCTCGAGGAGATCGCCTGGCAGTCGAGATGGATCACCGACGCTGAGTTCGCGGCACTTGCCCACGCTGCAGGAAAGTCCTCCTACGGCGATTACCTGCGAATTCGCGCCAGCCTGCGAGAGTTCCGGCGATGAAGCTCGTCACGACCCCCATCGCAGACGTTTTCGTCATCGAACCGGCAGTCTTCGGCGATCACCGGGGATTTTTCATGGAGAGCTACAACCGGCGGTCCTTTTCCCAAGCCGGCATCGACCGTGACTGGGTTCAGGACAATCACTCCCGCTCCAGCCGTGGGGTGCTGCGCGGCATGCACTTTCAAAATGGCAACCCGCAAGCGAAACTGGTGCGAGCGGTCGTTGGAGCTGTGTTCGACGTCGTCGTCGATATTCGTCTTGGCAGCCCGACCTTCGGGCGCTGGTTCGGCGCCGAGCTGTCTGCAGACAACAAAAGGCAGCTCTTGGCCCCTCGCGGCATGGCGCACGGTTTCCTGGTCCTGACCGATATTGCGGAGTTCCTCTACAAGGTCGATGCTTTCTACGCCCCCGAGGAGGAGCTTTCGATCCGTTGGGACGACCCTGACGTCGGTATAGAATGGCCGGCCGGTCCCGACTTTCAGCCGGTGCTCGCCGCCAAAGACGCCACCTGTCCCTACCTCGCCGAGATACCTGAAGAACAGCTGCCTCAATACATCAGTCGAGGAGATGAATGATGAGTGACATGCACACTCCGCAGCGCGTACTCGTGACGGGAGGGGCCGGGTTCATCGGCTGCAACTTCGTACGCCACCTCCTGGAAAGTGACCCGGAGGTCCGTCTCGTCAACATCGACGCGTTGACCTACGCCGGCCACCTGGCGAACCTGCGCGACATCGAAACACGTTTCGCGAATCGATACGTATTCGAGCACGCCGACATTCGCGACCGTGAGGCGGTGGCAAAGGTCTTCGCCCAACACGACATCGACACCGTTGTGCACTTCGCGGCCGAGAGCCACGTTGACCGCTCGATCGACGGACCCTTGGACTTCGTCGAAACCAATATCAACGGCACCGCCAATCTGCTCGAGGCCGCCCGCTCCCGGTGGGGCGACCGCCGCGACGTACGCTTCCACCACGTCAGCACCGACGAGGTCTTCGGATCACTCGGAGAACACGGTTTCTTCACCGAGGACACACCCTACGACCCCTCGAGCCCCTACTCGGCGTCAAAGGCCGCATCGGATCACCTCGTTCGCGCGTGGCACCGTACGTTCGACCTGCCGGTGACGATCTCGAACTGTTCCAACAACTACGGCCCCTACCAGTTCCCAGAGAAGCTCGTTCCGCTCATGATCAGAAACGCCACCGCCCTCGAAAAGCTACCGGTCTACGGCGACGGCTCCAACGTGCGCGACTGGCTTTATGTCATCGACCACTGCACGGCGATCGACGCCGTCGTCCGCGGCGGCCGTCTCGGTCAGACCTACAACGTCGGCGGTCACAACGAAGTGCGGAACATCGACGTCGTCGAGCTGCTGTGCGACCTGGTCGACGAAATGCGACCTGCCGATCGGCCCCGCCGTGAGCTCATCACCTTCGTCGCAGACCGCCCAGGCCACGACCAGCGCTATGCAATCGATGCTTCGCGCATGAGTGACGAGCTCGACTGGCGGCCAGCCAAGACCTTTGCCGAAGGTCTCAGGGAGTCGGTAGCTTGGTACCTTCAGAATCAGAGCTGGTGTGACGAGGTCACCCGCGACCAGTACGACGGCCAGCGGCTCGGGCTGAAGAAATAGCCCGTCGTTTTTTGAATCAACCGGGTTCTTTCGCCTCCGGCTGGTCATCAAGGCCGAGCAGAGAGGCTATCCGTTTCGAAACCTCGGTATTGTCCAGAACACCGATGAACTGAGTCGCGCCCGGACCGAAGGCAAACAGGGGCACCCAGGTCCCGACATGACCGTCGGTGGTCCAGCGGACCTCGGCTTTCCCTTCGGCTGCCCGTCCGCGCACCAGCGCCATGCCGCCGGTGTCGTGGTCCGCTGTGACGATGACGAGGGTATCCTTTCGTGCTTCGGCGAAATCGAGAATTACACGGAGAGCGACGTCGAGCTCCTCCACGGCGGACACGACCCGCTGCACGTCGTTGGCGTGACCCCACTCATCCGTCTCTTCGGTCTCCACCAGGAGCACGAATCCCGAGTCGTCTGATCCAAGCTCGGCCAACGCCTTGCGGACCGAGACGTCGAGCGGCGGCCCGCCGGCATCCGGCGAATCTGCACGGGGTGGCAGAAGTGCAACAAACGGGGCTCGAGCCGCTTTCATCCCCTCCGCAGAACCCACGATCATGACGCCCTGTTGGCGTGCCGCATCGACAGCCTGGGCGAGCCCTGGCTCCTCCGCGAGGCGATCGAACCAGCCCCAGGAGGCGCCGATCATGACATCAGTTCCCGAGCTGAGCTGACTGGCCAGGATCTCACCCTTGTTGCTGCGGCTCACGTTGTGAGCGGTGAATGTCGCCGGGGTCGCGTCCATGAGCCCCGAGGTGGTCACGACGCCGGTCAGCAATCCTCTGGCATGTGCCTTCTCAAAGAGGGTCGGCACAGTCCGGCCGTCAGGGAGCATCGAGACCATTTTGCGGTTGGTCTTGTGGCCTGTGGCCAAGCTCGTGCCCGAACCGGCCGAGTCGTTGACCAGGGCATCGGCGGCATAGATCCGCACCAGCCCGATCGCGGGGGCGGCCTCGAGGGCGAGACCACCCCCCGGACCGTGGAGCAATGCTGAGGCGCCGCTCACCATGCCAAGTCCCATACCGTCACCGATCACCAGGACGACGTTTCGGGGACGCTCGCCATCGGGAGGCAGCACCGTCAATACCTGCGGCACTGGCGCTACAAACTCTCCATCGGCAGGAACGGGCAGGGGATAGCTCATGCCTGCTTGGGATCGGATGACCACCGGCCCTGCAGCGAGGTCGAATCGAGCAACAACACCCCATAGCGCAATGCCCGCGGCCAACAGGGCTGCACCTGCTGCAAAGCTCAAAAGAACGATGAGAGAGGTACTCAGTCGAAAACGGGCCATTGAAGGCCTCCTTCTCCCGCGATTTGAACACCGCAACACCACTGAAGGCAAGAGGGGGTTTCGCCGACGTGTTCAGGGCGCAGATCGTCACCATTGAGCGCTTGATCTGCTCCCAGGAGAATAGCTCCTCCGAGATGAGGTCGAGCCACTATCGGCCCAATGCTTGAAACCCCAACGTCCACAATCTCGGATACTCTGTAAGGGACGACGGTACGACGCCAAAGGGAGGCACCAACCGATGGGTGATACGTCAAACGGCAAGGGGTGCGGCTGCTGTGGGGGCGGTATCTTGGGTAGCATTGGGGCCGTTCTTGCGGCCCTGCTGAGCTGGGGTGTCAACCACAGCATTCTATGGGCTCTCGTGCATGCCTTCTTCAGCTGGTTCTACGTGATCTACCACTGGCTCAAGTACGGCGAGATCATTCCGTAGGGGCACCTCGCAGCACCACCACCGTCGCCCCCCACCCTCCACGGTCAGGCGAAGCATCCTGAAACGAAATGACCGCCGGATGCCGCTCCAGGGTCTTTCGAACACGCTCCCGCTGCACTCCGATGCCGCGCCCATGTATGAGACGCACCCCATGAAAACCGGCAACAACGGCGGATTCGAGATAGCTCTCGACAACTTCTGGAATATCGCGCGGCGGAAATGGATGGAGATCGATCGAGTCTTCAACGGGAAGAACGACCGGATCTCCCTCAGGGTCCGGCTCGTCGTCCGCTGGTTCCTCGGCCACTTCGGATACGCCGTCATCCGAAACACCGGCACGCGCAGCGACGAGAACCACAGCGGTCATCGCTGCAAGTATCAGCCCGAAGACCAGGAGTCCGCCCCAGGCTCGGGGCCCAAGAAAATGCGCGAGAGGAACGGTAACGACCGCGGCAGCGGCGAAGACCCCGACCTTGGTCAGGATGTATGCCCGGCGAGCCCGCGGTTCGGAAAGCGCCTGCCCCAGCATGGGTCTCAGTAAAACTCGGAGGGAAAAAGGGCGTAGAAAGCCATTGCCGGCTGGAGCTGAGCGAGAGAAATCTGATCGTCAACGGTGTGGGAGTGCCCTTCGTCCGCAGGTCCGAAGCCGATGGTGGGAATGTCGAAGATCCCCGCTGTCGCGCAACCATTGGAAGAAAAAGCGGAGCGATGGATGCGAGGCTCGCGGTCGAGAACCGAGCGGGCCGTCGACATCGCAGTCTGAAATGCGACACTGTCCTCTGCGGTCTCCCAAGCCGGAAAGACCATTTCCGTTGGGCGGCTGACGCCGCGCCACGACGGCAGATCGTATTCAATGATACGCAGTTCAGCGCCCGCCGCCCGGACCTCTGGAAGTGCTGCCAGTTGGCTGATCGCCTCGTCCGCCGTTTCACCGATGGTGAGACGCCGATCGACGTGAACCGTACATGCGTCCGGAATAGCGGTCAGAGATGGCGACTCCGAGCTGATGCCGGTGACAGCCACCGACCCGCGTCCGAGCATCGGGTGATCTTTCACGAGATTGGCGTGCAGCTCGGCCACAGCTGTGACAATCGGCGCCATCGCGACGACCGCATTGGCGCCCCGGTCGGGATGGCTGCCGTGGGTTGAGACCCCTTCGGTGGTGATCTCCACCTCGAGCCGTCCCCTTTGCCCCCGGCAAACCCCAAGATGGGACGGCATCGCGATGACGACGACCTCAGGATGCAAGCCCTGCTCGCGAACGAGGTATTGCCAGGCCAGTCCGACGCAGTCCTCGCCGTTGACAGTTGCGGTGACGTAAATGCTGCAATCTTTTGGGATGCCGATTCGACCCGCGAGAGCGGCGCCGTGTACGACCGCGGCGAGGCCGCCCTTCTGGTCGGAGGCGCCGCGTCCATACAACGTGCCGCCGACAATGCTCCCACGAAAAGGATCAAACCGCCAGTTGGCCGGCCGCGAAATACCCACCGTGTCGATGTGAGCGTCGAACGCAATCTGTCGTGCGCCCGAACCGATGCGGCCGATGATGTTGCCCATGTCGTCGAGCCGAACCTCGTCGTACCCGAGGGACTCCATCTCTCGAATCACCCGTTCACATGCCAGTCGCTCACCTCGAGATGGCGAAGGAAGCGCAACCAGGTCTTTCAGGAATTCGATGCACGCCGGAGTCGATTCCGACGCGTAGTGAAAGAGCCTGTCCCGAATGTCCCCATTACCGGATGCACGATCGTTCATCGCTGGTCCGTTCCCCCAGGATGAGAATTTTTTCACAAAGTCGGGGATCAGGCAAGGACCGTTGTGATATTTGTCGAGTTTTTCGGCAGATTGTCAGAGTTTTTGGCGCGCACCAAAGATTGAGGTCCCGACGCGAACCATGGTCGCGCCCTCCGCAATGGCGATGTCGAAATCGTGGCTCATGCCCATCGACAAGTGGGGCAGGGGGATGCTGAGCTCGTTCGTCAGATCCGCCTTCAGCTCCCGCAACGCCTTAAAATACGGCCTGGAGTCCTCCGGGTCGGCAGCGAATGGTGGAATCGCCATGAGCCCCACGAACTCGAGGGCGGGACATCGTTCGATGACCGCTCGGGCAAGGACGGAGGCGTCCTCGGGCAGAAGACCCTTTTTCTGAGGCTCCCGACCAACATTGACCTCAATGAGAACCGGCAGTCGACGACCAGGCCAGTGCTCCGCGAGCAGGAACTGCAGACGGTCCGCGAGAGATTCCCGATCGAGGGTATGCACGGTGTCGAAAACTTCGAGCGCCGCTTTCGCCTTGTTGCGTTGCAACGGTCCGATGAGGTGCCAACATGCCTGACCGGCAACGAGTGGGCGTTTGGCAGCGCCCTCCTGGACTCGGTTCTCTCCGAGATCAGTGGCGCCGGCCGTTACCGCTTCAGTCGCGCGATCTGCCGGTTGGGTCTTACTCACAGCAATCAGCGTGATGTCCGCCGGATCCCGTCCGGCCCTGATCGCTGCGGACTCAAGGCGGTCCCTCACGACGTCGAGTCGTTCTCTGATACTCGTTTCAGTCATCACGGAAATCCGGTTCGCCTGGTCTCAGCCCGCACCGTCGGCCACGACTTCCTCGAGGTAGAGGATGCGATGACAGTGCTCGCAGGTAATGATCTCTTCACATCGCCTGACCCTCTGTTGCAAATGAGGCCGCAGCGCGAAGTGGCAGACAGAACAACAATCCTCGACCACCACGGAAAGGGCGGTGCCTTGTTTGCTTTCGAGCAATCGGAGGAAGCGCCCTCGGACCTTGGGATTGAGGTCTTCCTCGATCTCTTTCGCCCGCACCGCCATTTCGTGGACCTTCTGTCGCAGCGCGTCCTTGGTCCGTTCCCAGCTGTCGGTGATCTCCTTCTGGGCGGCTTCTTCTTCCGGGCGAGCCTGGCGCCGCCCTTCGATTTCGTCTCGAATCGTTTGCAAGGCCTCCTCGAGCTCCTCCCGCCGCGCCTGCGCCTCGCCGAGAGCCTTGGTCGCGAAGTCGATTTCTGAAATAACTGCCGTGAATTCGCGCTCGTTGGTCACCATACCTTTTTGCTTCTGAAAGTGTTCCAACTCGACGCGAGACTCTTCCTCGCGCCTCCGCACATCACGCAACTCAGCCTCGTGAGTCGCAACGACCCCTTCGAGCCGCTCGAGCTCAACCTGTCTCTCTCTGTTGGCTTGTTGCAGTCCTTCGACCTCGGGAGGTGGCGTACGCCGCTCGAGCAAGGCCTGTGCGATCTCGCCGTACAGACCCTGTAGCTGAACCATGAGAAACAGATCCCGATGTGCCTTGTTCATGACCCTCCCTCGCCCGGTGCGTCCTGTGCTCCAACTTCAACCGCAGCCCGGCGGACAACGGCACAAGTCGGTGTCGTGGGCCCACCAGGATTCGAACCTGGGACCGACCGGTTATGAGCCGGCGGCTC
>CAZCEX010000101.1:0-10910 GCA_964497785.1 uncultured Thermoanaerobaculia bacterium
CGACGGGGGTCAAGTCATGGTTAAAAGTTGTCACTCGGAAATTTCGTTGAAAACTTGGCCCACCGTTTGTTTTTTGCCCGAGCCCGAGCCCGGGGCCTTTATGGTAAGCATCGCGAGCTGCATCCGGCATCCGGTATCTGGATGCCGGTATCCCAGCTGGCAGGGTCTTTACGAGTCATTCCGGCACAGTCGGCCGAATCGGCGCGCCGTCAACCAAGTATTCGGTGGCCTGAACCGGGCATGGTGTTTGCAAAACATGGCGCCAGGCCAACTGGCCTCCGGAGGAGTCATGGAACAACGACTTGAAGATCGACAGGTTGATCGCGCGGCTGCGCGACTGGGCGAGATCCAACGGGCAGTTTCCGAGGTTGTGGTCGGTCAGGATCGTCTGATCGAGTCGGTGTTGGTGGCGCTGCTGTGCCGCGGCCACGTCTTGCTCGAGGGAGTCCCCGGTCTGGCCAAGACCTTGACAGTCCGCACTCTCGCGGGAGTCATTGGCGGCGAATTTCACCGCCTCCAGTTCACGCCGGACCTTTTGCCGGCAGATGTGACCGGCACTCTGATCTTCGACCCGAAGAGCTCGGAGTTCGTGCCGCGGCGGGGCCCAATCTTCGCCAATCTGGTGCTTGCCGATGAAATCAATCGGGCGCCGGCCAAGGTCCAGTCCGCTCTGCTCGAAGCGATGGAGGAGCGGCAGGTGACCATCGGTGACGAGACCTTCAATCTTCCAAAGCCTTTCCTGGTGCTGGCCACCCAGAACCCGATCGAGCAGGAGGGAACATACCCGTTGCCCGAAGCTCAGCTGGATCGGTTCTTGTTCAAGGTGTTGGTCGACTACCCGGCCGCCGAAGACGAGCGCCAGGTGCTGGGATATCACCTCGAAGAAGCCTTTCCGGTGCCACGGCACATGACCTCGCTCGAAGAGCTGGCCGAGCTCGAGGTGGTGGCAGGCGGTGTGTATCTGGACGATCGAATCAGGTCGTACATCGTTTCCCTGGTGACGGCGACCCGGAAACCGGGCGAGGTCGGCCTGGGTGACCTCGCACCTCTCATCGGTTTTGGCGCTTCGCCGCGGGCGTCGATCGCACTGGCGGTTGGCACTCGTGCTCTCGCCCTGGTCCGCGGCCGTGCCTTCGTGACGCCCGAGGATGTCAAGGAGCTCGCGCCCGCCGTGCTTCGCCACCGTATGGTTCTGACCTACGAGGCCGAGGCCGAAGGCGTGAACGCCGAGGACGTCATCGATCGCGTCTTGTTGGCGGTGGAGGTTCCGTGAGCCCGGTCCTCGGGCCGCTGGCCCGGTGGATGGGCCGCCCGACCCCCGCAGACGCCGTTCAGCAGGTGGGGCCGGAGCTGCGGTCTCAGGTTCGGCATCTCGAGATCCGCGCACGGCGGGCGATGGAGTCCGGTCTGTCCGGGCTTTACCAGAGTGCCTTCAAGGGCCGCGGCCTCGAGTTTGAGGAGGTTCGTGAGTACCGCCCTGGTGATGACATTCGCACCATCGCCTGGAACGTCACGGCGCGAACCGGCCAGCTCCACGTCAAGCGGTATCGTGAAGAGCGTGACCTGACCGTGCTGCTCGTAGTGGACGTTTCGGCATCGACCCGATTCGGCTCCGGCGTCATGACGGTTCACGACCTCATCGCCGAGGCCGGCAGCTTGTTCGCCCTCGCCGCCTCTCGGCGGGACCGTGTCGGCGCCATCCTGTTCGACGATACAGTGCGGTCGCTGATCCCTCCGCGCCTTGGTTGGCGGCACGGTCTGCGGGTCGTCCGTGAGGTCCTTGACGCGGCACCCGCGGGGCGGGGAACCGCCGTCGAAGAGGCGGTGGCGGCCGCTGGCCGACTGCTCCATCGGCGGGGTGTGGTCATCCTCCTCGTCGATCGCTGCTGCCGCCTGCCCCGGCGCCCCCTGGCGGCCCTCGCGAGTCGCCATGAGGTGGTCGTCGTGCGGGTCGGGGATGCCCTTTTAGACCGAGGCAAGAAGCACGGGCCTTTGCCTGCTGCGGATGTCGAGTCGGGAAAGAGATGGACGGCTGGATCGGCGCACCGGCGAAGCCGGGAGCGAGACGGTCTCTCCGGAATCGATGTTCTGGACCTGCGCACGGATGAGGACTACCTGCCCGCCGTTCAGGCTCTTCTGGCCCGGAGGGAGAGGCGTCGTGCAAACTGATCTGCGCTCTTCGCCAACCGTCTATGGTCGGTGGTCCTGCCTGCTGGTGTGCTTCGCCATCGTGCATGCGGCTGCCGCACTCGCCGGCCCCGCGGAGCAGACATCGCTCGAGATCGCTGCGCCCGAAGGCGAGTTCACCATCGGCGACACGGTGATGGTTCGGATATCCGCCCAAGGTGGGGCCGAGGGGATGTGGGGCGAGCTGTCGGTGCGCGTGTCGGACGACGGTCCATGGTTGATCGCCGGTGGGCCAGACGAGATCCCGGGAACAAGCCCCCCGGTATGGGAGGTGGTTCTGGTCGCCCTCGAGGTGGGTGAGCTGGAGCTTCCGGGCTTCACGGCGAGCCTGCGCCCAAAGGAAGGTGAGGTCACGACGGTGTCCGCCTCTGAACCGGCAGTGGTGGTGGTCGCTTCGGTGCTCGAGGGCGAGGACGATCAAACGCCGGCGCCGCTCCGCGACCCGCTCGGCGTTCACGGTTTCCCTTGGGAGTGGGCGGGGCCGTTGTTCGTCCTTCTTGCGCCCCTGGTCGCGGTTGTGGCGTGGTGGTGGCGGAAAACACGCATCGCGGGGGGCATCGACCCCAATACTCCCCGCTTGCCACCGTTCGAGGAGTTTGAACGCAGTCTCGAAGACATCCGCTCACGCATTGGCCGCGAACCGGCCGAGGTCGTATGTGACCGGTTGGCCGTAGGGCTCCGCCGCTACCTCGAGCGGAGATCAGGCGAGCCGGCCGCCGAGATGACCTCGCACGAGCTGCGGGTTCTCGCGCGACGCGAACGCTGGCCGAGTACGGTTCAGACAGATCTTCGCGGGGTTCTCGGTGTCGCCGACGGCGTCAGATTCGGGCGCCGCTCAGTGAGCGATGCCAAGCTCATGCTGGGGAGAGATTCCGCATTCGATCTCGGCCGTAGCCTCGAGGAGCATTTCTTTCCCGCGACAGCAGACGGAGATGCTTCATGATGCGGCTGGCGTCTCCCTACTGGCTCATCCTGGCGGTCTCTGCGGTCGTGGTTGCAGGCGTTTGGCTCACCCGCCGGCGGTGGCAACGATACCCATTTCCCTTCATAGCGGGAAACCTGCCAGTGCGGAGCTGGTATCACGCTGGTGTCGCGACGGTGGTGGCCGGCCTTCTTGCGGCGGCGGCCATCGTACCGCTTTCGTTGGCGCTGGCTCGTCCACAGGAGGTTCTCTCGCGCAATATCGAACGGGCTGAAGGGGTCGACCTCGCGGTCGTTTTGGATATTTCAGGGTCGATGGCCGCACTCGATTTCCGACCCTCCGACCGTCTTGGCGTGGCCAAAGATGTCATCAGTGAATTTCTGTCCGGACGCCCTCATGATCGCATCGCCCTGGTCATCTTCGCGGGGGCTGCGGTGACTCTGTGCCCCCTGACCCTCGACCACGAAGTCGCCGCCCTGCTCTTGAAGGATGTTGAGATCGGCGCTCTGCCGGATGGCACCGCCGTTGGCATGGGCCTCGGGACCGCGGTCAGTCGACTGCGTTCGTCGGCCGCCGAGTCGAGGGTCGCGGTCCTGGTCACCGACGGGTCCAACAATGCCGGACAGCTCGACCCCATGTCTGCAGCCGATCTCGCCGTCAAGGAGGAGATCACGGTCCACACCGTTCTTGTGGGCCGAGGTGGCAAGGTCCCGATGCCGGTGACCGTTCGTGACCCGTGGACAGGGCGCGAGAAGCGGGAGGTCCGTGAGGTCGAGGTCGAGACCAACCCAGAGCTGCTCGCGGAGATCGCGCGTCGCACCGGAGGTATGTCCTTTCGGGCCCGCGACGCCGAGGCGCTCAAAGAGGTCTTCGCCAAAATCGACGAGCTCGAGACGACGGAGTTCACCTCCACCCGACTCGTGCGCTACCGGGAGAAATTCGAGCCCTGGGCCATGGCGGCTTTTGCTCTTCTGTTCCTTGCTGTGGGGGTTGAAAGCCTGTTCGGAGGAACGCCGTGGTGAGCTTCGCCGAAGCGGCCGTGTTGTGGCTGTTGATCGGACCGCTTGTATTGATCGCAGTCGTTCTCCTTCGACATCGAAAGCGGCTCGCACAACAACGGAGTCTCGCCTCACCCGCGGTATGGGACCGCCTGATGGGGGGCGCGCCAGCAACAGGTGTCTGGCGGATGGCGATGTGGTGTCTGGCTGCAGCAAGCCTCGTTCTCGCCCTTGCCCGGCCTCAGTGGGGTGAGATACCGAGCGAAGAATCGATTCGCACACGCGATCTCGTACTGGCGATCGACGTGTCCGATTCGATGCTCTGCCCCGACGTCGGCCCCAGTCGTCTCGCCAAGGCCATGGAGATCATTCACCGCTCCCTCCCGAGCCTCGAGGGCAATCGAGTGGGTGTGGTTGTCTTCGCCGGCGAGGCGTATGCGTTGGTACCACTGACGACGGACCTCGAGGCCGTGGCGGCCTTTCTCGCCGGGATTACGCCGGGAATGGTGGGTCGGCCCGGTTCGAACCTCGAGGCGGCTGTCGCCGCGGCGGTGCGTCTTCTGCCCGCCGAAGGGGATGGCAGGGTCGTCATGTTCTTCACCGACGGCGAAAACCTCCAGGGAAATGTCGAAACCGCGTCCAAGACTGTCAGCGACGCCGGTGCCACGGTCGTAGGCGTCGTGCTCGGTACCGAGCGCGGAGGACCGATCCCGGTAGTCGACGACTCCGGCAGCGTGACCTACAAACGCAATCGTGAGGGACAGCCGGTGGTGACTCGGGCCGAAGCATCGACCCTGCGGAGCATGGCAGACGTCGTAGGGGGAGAGGTCGTCGTGGCGGATCAAGGAGAGCCTGTAGCACGCATTCGCGAGGCGATAGAAGCCGTACGCACCCGCGAGGTAGAGACCCGCAGGACGCCGCGAAAGGTTGAGCGCTTTCCAATATTCTTGACCTTGGCCGCACTTTTCGTGCTGGTGGCGTTCCTCCTCTCGCCCTGGCGGCGGAAGGCGACCGTGGCGGTGGTACTCATTGGAGTTGCAGCCGGCGCTTTCCCGGTCTGGGCCCAGGGGCTGCCCCCAGCGCAGCCGCCTGCTCCAGCCACACAGAATGTGGATGCGGCCGGTCAAGAAAGTCCCGGCGGCCCGCCGGTACCGTGGTGGCAACGCCTCATTCCCGGCGGCAGTCGGCGGCTCGCCCGGCAGGGTGCGGCCGACTGGCGTGACGATGACCTCGAAGGTGCGGTCGAGGGCTTCGCGGGTGCGGCGGTGCTGGCGCCTGAAGACCCCGAACGGATCTATGACCTCGGGACGGCGCTCGGCGCGGCCGGCGCCGCCGAGCCCGCCCTGCAGCTCCTGCAGCAGGCCGAGAACGGGGGCGTTGTTGGAGCCTCCTACAACGCCGGCACAGTGGCGCTGACCGGGGGTCAGGCCGAGCCGGCGGTTCAATCCCTGCGGCGGGCATTGATGGCGAACCCAGAAGATCCAGACGTCAAGCGCAACTACGAGCTCGCCCTGCGTCTCCTCGAGCAGCAACAACAGCAGCAGGAAGACGACCCCAAAAAGGACGACCAGCAGGAGCAAGAGAAAGACGAACAAGAACAGGAGAACGAACCCCAACCGACACCGACACCGGAGCCCGGCGGAGGTGATCAGGCGCCGCAGCCGACGCCCACCCCCGATCCGAACGAAGGCCTCTTCTCGGCACTCGATCGGGCCGAGGCCGAAGCACGCGATGCGATGCGTACGCCAACGCCGCAGGCAGCCACGGTGGAGAAGGATTGGTGAGATCTCTCCTCGCTACCATTTTGGTTGTCGCTGCAGCCGTCTCTGGAGGCGCTGGAGAGCCAACGCTCGAGGTTTCACTCGATCCGCAGCGGATCGGCGTCGAAGACCTTACCCGGCTTACGGTGCGGGTGTTCGACCCGGCGGATCAACGACCGTCCGCTGATCTCGGGCCGCTGGTCAACTTCGAGGTGGTCCAGGGGCCGTCCACTGAGACCCAGTTCAGCTGGGTCAATGGCCGAGCGACCTCTGCCATCGGCCTCAGCTGGATCTTGCGGCCTCTTGCGCCCGGCGGTGCGGCGGTGGGTCCTCTGACGGTTCGAGTTGGGCAGTCGGTGCTGACTGCACCTGCAGTGACGGCCGAGGTGATACCGGGAACACTGCAGCGACCGAGGCAGCGAGTGCGCAGCCCGTTCGGGGTATCGGATCCCTTTGCCGAACTCTTTGGTGGCTCAAGGCGGCCGTCGCGACCGATCAAGGTAGGGCTGCGGCACCTCGTCGAACGCTCCCGGATTTTTGAGGGTCAAACGGTCGTCGTATCCGTGGTCCTCGATACGACCGGAGGCTCTGTGGATGGGTTCGAGTGGATCCAGCCGCCGGAGTATCCCGGTTGGTGGGTGCAACGGGTGGAGATGCCCGAACGAGTCGAAGCCACCCAGGTCGAGGTTGAGGGTGAAGTTTACAATCGATTCGAAATCGGCCGCTTTGTCCTGATACCCCTCGATACGGGCTCGTTGACCATACCGGCAGCGTCGGCACGGATCGGTTTCCGTGGGCGCAGCGTTTTTACGCCGCAAAGCGTGCTTGAGCGCTCGACGGGGGACATCGTCATGGAGGTCGTTCAACGGCCTGCGGTTCCCGCGGGATTCACGGGGGCGGTGGGTGACCTGAGATACTCGGTGGCAATCGAGCCTTCGACGATTGCCTATGGGGATTCGGCAGTGGTCACGATCACTCTCGAGGGTCAGGGCAACCTGCCCCTTGTTCAGGGACCTGCCGAGTGGCCGGTGTGTGCGGACTGCGAGACCTATCCTCCAGAGGAGGAGAACTCGTTTGTTGTCGATGCCAATGGCATTCGGGGATCCCGCAGCTGGCGCACCACCCTGCTGCCCAGCACGTGGGGCGAGCTGCTGCTCGAGCCGGTGGAATTCGCGGTGTTCGACCCGGCGGCAGGCAGCTATCGCTACCGCACGCTCGGTCCCCTGCAGCTGAGGGTGGAGCCACCGCCGCCTACGCCGGCGCCCACACCACCGCTTGGGGGTGAAGGAGCGGTCGTCGAAAGTGAGGACTCGGGAGACCACGAGCGGGATACGGCGCCAAGATCGAATGGCAACCGGGGACCATCGACGTGGATCCTGGTGGGTGCGGCTCTTCTGGCCGGGCTCGTGGTGGGTGGAGGGCTGGCGTGGTCGATCGTTCGTCGGCGAACGAGTCTCATTCCTCCCCGGAAGCGCGGTCAGAGTCCATCTGAGCGAGCCCGGGTCCTGCATGCGGCGCTCGAGCAATGGTGGCAGGGCCTTCCGGATTCGGCCCGAGAGGGTGAGCTCGAAACCGAGATGACAGCCATTCGGCGGGGGCTCGAGGGAGTGCGTTTTGCCCCCGGAAGGGCTGACCATACCGATACGGTTCACGACCTGGAAAAATGGATGCGGCGGGTGATGAGGTAGGGGTCAAGCTCTGTACTGCTAGAATCGTGAGATGGATTTGAAGCATCCGGTCGTGACGCTTTCTCAGGAGCGACTGGAGCCACATCTGGAGCGCAGGCGATATACGGCTTTATCCCTCCCCCGCCTCGATCTCGGTCCTTTCCTCGTCGAAATTCTGAGCAAGGCCAACGATTTTGTGCCCTCTGAAGCGGGTTCCATTCTGATGGACCGCCCTGCGGAGAGGCTGAACAACCCGGATGGAACGGACCTCTACTTCCTCGCGGCGTTTGGCCCGGCGGCGGCGGAGTTTCTGGGCCGGCGTCTGAATGCCAGCAACGGCATCGTCGGAATGGTCTACCGTACAGCTCAGCCCTACAAGATGGTCGATCCGGCCTCCGACCCCAACTTTTACGCCAGCTTCGACACCGCGACCGACTTCAGGACGATTGGGGCAGTCGCGGTTCCGATCCGGATCGAGCACACCGTGTGCGGCGTTTTGGAGCTGATCAACCGCACCGAAGGCGCCTACACCCAACACGATGTCGAGATGCTCGAGGTCTTTGGCAGCTACACGTCAGCGTTCTTGGAGAATCTGCTCGATGCTCGCCGAGCCAGTGAAATGGCACGGAGGGATGACCTCAGCGGCCTCTACAACGACCGGTTCTTCCACTATCGCCTGACCGAGGATCTGGTGCGCTCCGACATCACCGGCTCGGAGGTCGCTCTCCTCTTCCTCGACCTCGACAACTTCAAAGCCGTGAATGACACCTTGGGCCACCTCGCCGGGTCCCAGGTTCTCAAGGAGTTCGCCTTCTTGCTATCGCAGACAGTGGATCTCCCTCAGGCGACCATCGCGCGTTATGGGGGTGACGAGTTCGTGGTGATCTTGCCTGACTGCGGTGTCGACGCAGCGGCTGAGGTTGCCAAGAATATCTGTCGTGCGTTGCGCGATGCGACCTTTCTCCAGGGCAGCTTCTCGTGGGCCGATGGGCCGGTGAGCATGCGCTCCGTTTTGACGGTGTCGGTCGGGGTAGCCGTCTACCCCGTTCATCTCAGGCGCCATGGATCGACGGACCTGAAGAAGAACCTCCTGATGCGGGCTGCCGATCAGGCGATGTACTGTGCCAAGGAAGCCGGCAAGGACCGTACCCGGGTCGCTGCCCGGCCGCTGCCCTGAAGACCCCTCGCGCCTTTTTGACACACCATGTGCTCTCCGTGGGTGCCACAGTTGGCGCGGAAAGCGAAGACCATGGGTGTTTTTGCTGGTGGCGACCCTGGTGGTGGGGGGGGTGCTGCAGAAGCCACCAATACAGGGTTTTCTCAGGGTCAGGGCGGGGTCGTGTCGGTGGCGCGATTGTGGCAGCCGACTTTTTAGGGAATTTGGCACGTTCGTTGCTAGGTTGTCTCGAGATGAAGGCCCGATCGGGGCCAGGAGGTTGAAGCATGACACACAAGAACACCAACCTGATCTCACTCGCCGCCGTGGTCGTTGCGGCTGTCGTATTCGGCATGGTCCTGTCGGGAGGAATGGATCTCACGCAAACGGCTGGAGCCGATCGAAATGATGGTTCGGCGACCGAAAGACCGGCCACCGTGAACTTTCTCGCCCCGGACTTCGTCGACCTTGCGGACCGTATTGTTCCTTCCGTCGTTTCGGTTCGGGTCACTGAGTTTCAGGACCCCGGAGAGAGTCGGGTTCCCAATGATCGTTTTCACTTCTTTTTTGGACCCAGGGAGGCGCCTGAAGACGGCGAGCCGATGGCGCGGCGATCCGAAGGATCGGGCTTTCTCATCACTGCCAGTGGTGAGATTCTCACCAACAATCACGTCATCGATGGCGCCGACAAGATCGAGGTGGAAACCGTCGATGGCTCCACCTTCGCTGCAGAGGTGATCGGCGCCGATCCCGCCACTGATCTTGCCCTCTTACGGGCTCTCGATGGCGATGGAGATTTCCCCTATTTGCCCATGGGCGACTCGGACGTTCTGCGCGTGGGCGAGTGGGTGATGGCAGCGGGCAACCCTATGGACATGGACTTCACAGTCACTGTCGGCGTCGTATCTGCCAAGGGTCGGGCGCTTGGGCTCTCCGACCGGTCGTTCGAGAACTACATCCAGACCGACGCGGCGATCAACTTCGGCAACTCGGGCGGGCCGCTGGTCAACCTGCGCGGTGAGGTCGTGGGCATCAACACCGCCATCAACGCTCGTGGACAGAACCTCGGTTTTGCCGTTCCGGTGAAGACCGCCAACCGGATTCTTCCGCAGCTTCGTGATCACGGCCGTGTGGTCCGCGGCTACCTCGGTGTTTCAATCGACAACATTGATCAGAAGGCTCAGGGCGCTTTCGGGCTCGACAACCGCAACGGCGCGCTGGTGATTTCGGTGACCGAAGACAGCCCGGCCGAGGTGGCCGGTCTTTCGCATGGCGATGTGATCGTCAAGGTCGACGGTGTCGAGATCGAAAATACTCGAATGCTGATCGACACGGTTTCGGCACGGCCTCCAGGAGAGGAAGTTCGCCTCGACGTGATCCGTGATGGAAAGGTCAAGAAGTTCAATGTGACCCTCGGTGAGCGTGATGGCGAGGGCTCGGCTGAGGCGCCCGAGAGCGATGAGAAAAGAGACGTCGACGCCACATCGGAGCGGGTCGGCCTCACCGTCACGACCCTCGACCCCCGCATGCGACAGATGTACGGCTTCGAAACCGATGTCGAGGGCGTGCTGATCACGCGTGTCAGAACCGTTTCTCCGGCCGGTGAGGAGGGCCTCTCACGAGGCGACGTGATTCTCGAGGCCAACGGACAATCGGTGGCGACCCCCGAGGATCTGCTCGAGGTCGTAGAGGATGTTGAGGCTGGCGGTTACCTGCGGCTGTATGTTCGCAATCCGCGGATCCCACAGCCCGGCTTCGTCATTCTGCAGCTGGACAAGTAGGAGACAGAGAACAACGACACCAGAACGCGGGCCGACGACGGCCCGTGTTTTTTTGTCGGGATTTGGGATTGAGGGTCCGGGTCAGCCCGCCCAGATGCCAGATTGCCGAATGCACTTCTCCGGTAACGACAACGATAACGGGCTCGGGCTCGGGCGAAAAACACACGGTGGGCCAGGCTTTCAACGAAATCTCCGAGTGACAACTTTTCGTCAGGACTTGACCTACGGTGATCCGCTCCCGCCATCGATCGACAGACTTCAACGCCCTTGGGCCGAGCTGGAGCTCGGCGTTCCCAGGGCAGCGCCCATCGATCAACTCGGATTGTGCGGATCAATTGCTTACTCCGTTGGGTGTAGTAGCCGCCAGGTCATGGCGCGGACCTCGTCGAAGAGTCGCAGTGCGGCGTTGGCTCGCGATACGTCAATTGCCCCCGCACGA
>CAZCEX010000102.1:0-10863 GCA_964497785.1 uncultured Thermoanaerobaculia bacterium
CCCGTTCCCGTCCAGAAACTCTGGACGGGAACTAGCCCGCATCAAGCCTGCCCCTTTGACTCAGGTTGTAGAAACAGCGCCGGTGGGCGACTCTGAAAGCGGGCCCTACAGGACCGGCCTACATCTTTAGAATCATCGATATCCATGTAAGCACGTCCTTTAGGGCCTGCAGCAGCCTGGTTAAGGTATGATGGAGGCAGAGACCCTTGCAGAAGACCGGGGTGGATACCCCGATGGACCCACGTCTGAGCGCGTGAGATCGTCGGCGGGCGCAGCTTTTTTGGGCCGCCGCTGCGAATCAGTGACGCTTTTTTCTGCGTCCCGGGTGACCGTCACACCAACCGGTCCTGAAAGGAGGGCACACAGTGGAAAAGACAGTCTCGCTCAAGAACGGCAAGAAGGTCGTGATTCGGCACATGGAGCCGGGTGACGTACAGGCATCTTTCGATTTTTTCCAAAAGCTCCCCCCCGCAGACCGGAAATATCTGCGGGTCGACGTCGCCAACTGGGAGTTCGTCGAACGGCGTATTCGCCACATTGGCGACGGCCAGGTGGAAAGATTGGTGGTCGTCGACGGTGAAGAAATCATCGGTGACGGCGGACTGGAGCTCAGCGGCCACGGCTGGGGTGACAAGATCGCCGAGATTCGCCTCATCATCGCTCGTGGTTACCAACGCACCGGGCTCGGAACCCTGCTTACGCGCGAGCTGCATACCCTGGCTGCTCAGCACAAGGTCAGTCGGATCGTCGCCCGCCTGATGCGTCCGCAGGTTGGCGCTCACCGGATCCTCCACAGCCTTGGTTTTCACGAAGAGTTCGAGATTCCGGCGATGGTTCTCGACCGAGAGGGTCAGTGGCAGGACATGATCATCATGCGCTGCAACCTGGAGGATCTGTGGCGCGAGATGGAGACGTCATTCGAGCTCACCGACTGGCAGCGGCACCGATAAACCGGTGTTTGGGGCGGGGTAGGAGCGCAAAAACGCAGTCACGCGAAGCACCGCGGGAATGGAGAAAGGAGCGTTTTCGCGAGGGAGCTCGATCGTTTTAGACTTGCGCCTCTGCGTCTTGCCGCCCTTGTATTGAATTGTCTTCCTCGTCCTGCTCGGCCTTGCGCCTCTCGCCTTTGATCCAGCCGGCGAATTGATCCATGTAGGCGTAGACGCACGGGACGACGAACAACGTCAGCAAGGTCGAGGTGGTCATGCCGCCGGCGGTGGCGATGGCCATCGGGGCACGGGCCTCACCGCCTTCGCCGAGCGCCAGAGCCACAGGCAATACGCCGAAGATCATCGACACCGCGGTCATCAGAATCGGTCTCAATCGGATCGGGCAGGCCTCTCGCAGGGCGGCCTCACGGTCGAGACCGGCGTTTTGTTTCTGGATCGTCAGGTCGACAAGCAGAATGGAGTTCTTGGTCACCAGGCCGAAGAGCAGAATGATGCCGATCACCGACATGATGTTGAGGGTGTCGCCGGTGATCCACAAGGCGAGCAGTGCGCCGACCATCGCCGGCGGCAGGGCAAACATGATGGTGAAGGGGTGGAACATCGAGTCGAACTGGCTGGCCAGCAGCATATAGACGATGAGCACAGCGAGGCCGAGCGCAAACAGCAACGAGCCCATGGCCTCCTGGAAGGCCTCGGCCTGCCCCGAGCGTTTGGCGACGTATCCGTCGGGCAGTTCCTCGGCGAGGATGGCATCGACCTGCTCGAGGGCGCGGTTGAGGGCGAGGCCGTCGAGATTGGCGGTCAACAGCAGGGAGCGTTGACGGTCGGTACGGTTGATGTTGATTGGGCCGATGCCGTGGGAGATGTCGACGACGCTGTCGAGGCGTACGAAGTCTCCTGATCGCGATCGAACCATCAGCGCACCGATGTCTGTGGGTTTCTGCATCTGATCGGGAAGGACCTTCATGCGCACGTCGTAACGTTTTCCTTCGAAGGTGAAGGAACCCACCTCGCGGCCGGCGACCATGGCGTAGACAGTGTTGAATACCGTGGCGGTGTCGAGGCCGAGGTCGTGTGCCCGTTCCCGGTCGACGCGCACGTGCACCTGGGGCTGCTCGAGATCGAGATTGGTATCGACGTCGACGAAGCCGGGGATTGCGCTGATTCGTGAGATCAGACGCCCGCCGAGGCTGTCGAGCTCGTCCAGCTCGGGGCCGCGGATCGAGTAGGCGACGGCGAAGTCTGCGCCTTCGCTCGATACCGAGTAGAAGCTGAACTCGACGGGGAAAGCCTGCACGCCCTCGACGCCGGCGAGGAGCTCGCGCAGGCGTTGCACGACCTCCCCTTGCGTCGTTTCCCGTTGCGAAGGCTTGATCATCTGGCAAAAGAGCACGCCGCTGTTGACCTGGCCGCGTTCCATGATGTCAACGCCAGCGAATCCGGAGCGGATCTCGGGCTGGGACAGGACGATGCGTTCGATCTCCTGCAGCTTGCGGTCCATCGCCGGCAGAGATGTGCCGACCGGGGTTTCGACCATGATCATGAAGGCCGACATGTCCTCCGGTGGGGCAAACTCGGCGCCGATCCGGGGCACGAGAATAAACAAGGCGACTACGAGTACGAGCATGGTGGAGACGAGGGTGAGCAGCTTGTGGTTCAGAGCCTTGTCGAGCAGTGAGGCGTAGCTTTTTTCGAGCCACAGGAACGCCTGCTCGAGCTTCTCATACAGTGCACCGTGTTTGGGCCTGATGCGAAGCAGTCGCGAACACAGCATTGGCGTAAGGGTGAGGGCGACGAAAAGAGAGACAAGAATGGCGACCGATACCGAGACGCCGAACTCAAAGAGGAACTGGCCGATCATGCCCTTCATGTAGGCCACCGGAATGAACACGGCGGCAATTGAAAAGGTGGCGGCCATTGCGGCGAGGGCAATCTCCTTCGAGCCGCGGTGAGCGGCCGTCATCGGGTCTTCCCCCTCCTCTTGGTGGCGGAAGATGTTCTCGAGTACGACGATTGCGTCGTCGATCACAACCCCGACCGACAGGGCGAGGGCGAGTGTCGTCATGTTGTTGAGGGAGAAACCGAAGATGCGCATGAAGCCGAAGGTGGCGATCAGCGAGGTCGGAATGGCGAGGGAGACGATGAAAGTCGAGCGCCAGGAGCGCAAGAAGACAAAAACGACCAGGATCGCCAGGATCGCGCCGTACATGATGTCGAACTGCACGTTGGCAATCGATTTTTCGACGTACTCGGCGCCGTCGAAGGCCACCGCCCAGGTCATGCCTGCGGGGAAGTCTGCGGCGATTTCCTCCATTCGAGCAATCGCAGCCTTGTTGACGTCGACGAGGTTGGCGCCTGAGCGCGGCGCAACACCGATGCCGATCGCCGGGGTCATGTCGAAACGCGCAAGGGTGCGTTCGTCCCCCATTGCGTCGACCGCAAAACCGACGTCGCGCAAGCGGATCGGTCGCCCGTCGACGGTCGCCAGGATCATGTTCTCGAAGTCCTCGGGGGTTTCGAAGAGGCCCAGGTTGCGGACTGCCAGCTCGGTCTTTTCACCTTCGATGAAGCCGCCCGGAAGCTCGAGGTTTTCCCGACCGAGGGCGGCGATGATGTCATCGATGGCGAGGCCGTGCGCGGCGAGGCGGTCGCGATCAACCCAGATGCGGATCATGCGCTCGCGTTGGCCCGGCAGCTGCAGGTTGCCGACGCCGGGCACCGACTGGAGCTTGGGTTTGATGACCTTCTCGGCGTAGTCGCCGAGAGTTCGATCGTCGAGGCCGGCAAGGGCGAGCCACAGCATCGGCTGGGCGTTGGCGTCGAACTTCTGGACCACGGGCTGCTCGGAGTCGGTGGGAAGATCTCCTACCGCACCGGAGACCTTGTCGCGCACGTCCTGAGCGGCGACGTCAATGTCGCGCTCGAGGGTGAAGGTGACGGTCACCAGCGATATTCCTTGGCCGGAGTATGAGGTGAGCTGTTCGATGCCTTCGATCGTGCCAACAGCAGACTCGATGGCATCGGTGACGTCAGACTCCATGACCTCGGGCGAGGCGCCTGGCAAGACGGTCATCACCGTGACGACGGGTATGTCGATCGACGGCAGGAGATTGATCGGCAGGGCGACGTAGCCGAGGGCGCCGAAAACGACCAGGCCAAGCATCAGCATGATGGTGAAGACCGGCCGGCGGATGGCGATGTCGTAGAGATTCATCATGGGCTCCAGAGACTGGTTCTGTTCACTCGACGACGGTGACCGGCAGGCCGCGGCTCAGCCCACCGACCTCGAGAATGACCTGGTCGGTTGCTTTGAGGCCGCTCCTGATTTCAACCATGCCGTCATCCCTGTTTCCGGCTTGGATGCGGCGAACTGCGACCGCGCCATCTTCGACCAGGAATACGCGCGGCGTATCCGAGGCGACAACAGCCGATGCCGGCAGCCAGAGTGTACGAACCGGCTCCGGGGCGGTGAGAGTGATGTTGGCGAAGAGGCCCGGCCGCAGACCCTCGCCGGGCGTCGTCCCGATGACTTCGAAGGACCGGCTCGCTTCGTTGACAACCGGGTCAATCGAGTAGAGTGCGGCGCGCCGCGGTGGCTCTCCTGCTTTGACCGTGAAGTCGAATCCTTCGAGACCTTGCAGGTAGGGGACCCATTGCGACGGGACCCTGGCAACCACCTTGAGCTTGGACCCGATCGCGAGGTGGAGCAGGTCCTGGCCGACGTCGGCCCATGCCCCGGCCGTCGCGCTCCGGTTCGAAATAGCGCCACTGGCCGGCGCCCTGATGATCGAAAGCTCGAAGTCGCGTTGTGCGAGGTCGCGGGTGGCTTGCGCCTCGAGCACGGCGGCGTCGGCGAGGTCATGCCGGGCCTGGGCCTCGTCGAATGTCGCTTCGGGAATGGTCTTGTCCGAGAGCAGGTCACGTTTGCGTTCGAGAGCTCTGCGGGCGAGTTCGAGATCGGCCGTCATCGCTTTGAGACGCGCTTCAACCTGCTGCAGCCGCATTTTGAAGGCAGCGCGGTCCACCTGAACGAGCGGCTGTCCGGCTTTGACCCGGTCGCCGACCTCGACGTGAACCTTCTCCACGCGGCCCGCGATCTCCGAGGAAATGGCGACAGAGTCGAATGACCGGACCTCGCCGACCAGGGACACCGTCGGTTGCTCTTCACGAACCTCCGCCTGTACCAGCTGGACTTCCTTCGGGGCGAGATTCTGGTCGAGCCTTTCCCGGTCGCTCGTCGTGTCTTCGACTTCGCCGGGATGACAGGCCGCGAGGCTCAGAATCAGGATCATTGGTGCGAATTTTTGCGATTTCACTGGCTCACTCCTGGGTCTCGGTCTGTGGATTGAGAATGGTCATCGGGTCCAGGTCGGGCAGGGGAGTCGTGCCGACCGCGTGCCGCAGGGCGATCGCCTGATATTCGCGTTGGGCGCGGGCGATGATGGCCGTGGTCTGGGCATCGGTCTGCTCTGCGGTGGTGGTAAGCAAGTCGGTGGCGGAGGCCTCGCCGACGCGGTAGGCCCGTTCGACCTGGGTGTACGCCTCTTCGGCGGCCGCGACCCGTTCACGAGCTGCGTCATCGGAGGCAACCGCTGCCCGGTAGCCGATTGTAGCGCTGTCGACCTGATCGGCGATGCCTTTGCGGACCTGTCTCGTCAGCAGCTCGACATCGCGCACGTCCTGCCTGGCTTCGGCGACGCGGGCTGCGGTCAGACCGCCGTCGTAGATCGGTACCCTGGCGACGAGGGCTACCGACATCCAATCATTGGTTGGGAAGGCCGCCTTCTGCTGGAAGTACTGAACCCGGGCGTCGAGCGAAGGCAGCCAATTGCCTTTCTCGATTTTGACCATCAGGCCCGCGGCCTCGATCTGGTGCTCGAGGGCTGCCATTTCGAGGCGCTGCCTCAAGGCGAGTTCGACAAGATCCGAATCCGAACCCGGTGGTGTGGACACCGAACCCAACGGCTGCAGCTCCTTGATGTCTCTGACTCCGGTGAGGCGTTCGAGGCGGCGCATGGACAAGGCGGCGGCGCCCTGGGCCGTGACCAGCCGTTGAAATGCCGCGGCCCGCTCGGAGCGCCAACGGGCAACATCGGCCACAGCTGTTTCTCCGACCTCGAAGCGGCGCTCGGCCACTCTGAGCTGACTTTCGATCTGCTCGAGTGTCGACTGGGCGACACTGACCCGCTCGGCGTCCGACGTGGCGATCAGGAAAGATGCGGCGACATCGAGTACGAGGTTGTTCGCAGCGGTGTGGTACTCGAGCTCGGCGCGGTCCCGTTCGAGACGAGCGACATCGCGGGCGCGCCAGTCGCGCAGACCAGAGAACAGAGTCTGTTGCAGGTCGGCGCTCCAGCTCCAGTCGTTGGAGGGGACTATGACGAAGGGATCGCCCTCTCCAAGGTCGATCGTGGCCTCCTCCTGGTACCAGGTCGTCGTACCGTTGAGCGTCAAGCTCGGCATCAGCAGCGACCGGGCGAGCTTGACCCGGCTTTCGCTGCGCGCGACGTTGTTCTCGGCAATCGCGACATTCTCGTTGGTCCGCAGAGCCGAAACGGCCAGCTCCCGCAGGGTGGTTGGGCTCGACGTCGCGTGAACCGGTACGGTCATGAGCCAGACCACGCCGATGAGCGTTGCTCTCAAGGCCATGAACGCTCCTCCTTCGCGCTCTCGTACGCGAAGCAATGTTCCGAGTTTCATTGTCATGATGGTTCCTCACAGATGCCGGAGCAGAGGCTGTTGATGAGTGTTTCGGCGATGTGCTCGACCCGCAGGTCACGGTCGAAAAAGAGCTGCACGCCGAGGCCGTCGAATGCGGAGACGATCATCACCGCCAGGGCCTCGGTATCGATGTCTTTTCGGATCTCTCCCGACACCTGTCCGTTTTCGAGGATCTGCGCCGTCAGTTGCCGGTATACGGCGTAGCTGGAGACACAGGCCTCGCGGAAGCGCTGTTCCAGCAGCTGACCTCGTGAGACGGCCCAGAAGTCGAGCACGACCGCCTGCTGTTCTACCTGCTGTCGGACAAGCCTGGCGCCGGTCGCGAACAGGCGCTGCAGCATCTCTCGCGCGCTGCCGCCGAGATCGATGTCGCTCCGCAGGTGGTCGATGGTGACCCGGTGCAGCTCGTCGAAGACGGCAAAGAAGAGTTCGTCCTTCGAGTCGAAATACTCATACAGCGTGCCCTTGCCGACCTTGGCCTCGACGGCGATATCGGCCATCCGGGTGCGGATGAACCCCTGGCGTGCGAACACCGCTGCCGCGGCTACGACGATGGTCGTTCTCTTTACCTCTTTCGCGGACTCTGAGGAGCGGGGTCTCACGGGGATCTCCAAACTTGACCGACTGGTCGGTCAGGAAAGATAAATCGAATAGCCAAGTCTGTCAAGCAGCACATGATAGACTCCGGCAAAATGAATCATACGAGAGTTTTCTGAGGAGGCCATATGTTCCGCAAACCCGTGTTCTGGGGCGTTTTTATTCTGATCTCGGTTCTCTGCGTTGCCTGGGCGGTCATGAACTTCGCCACGGCTTTCCCGCTCGTGAATCTCGATTTGGAGATGGACCGCCAGGGTGCGCTGGCCGGTGCTGAGGAGCTGGCGGATGACAGGGGCTGGGGTCCCGAGGATGCGCGTCAGGCCACCGCCTTCCGGCTCGACAGCGAGGTGCACAGCTTCGTCGAGCTCGAGGCCGGCGGCAAGGAGGCATATGCCGAGATGCTGCAGGGTGAGCTCTACTCGCCCTACACCTGGGTCGTGCGGCGGTTCCGTGAAGGCGAGACCAACGAGGTGATGGTTCGTTTCAGACCGGATGGGCAGCCCTACGGCTTCAGCGAGACCCTGAGCGAGGACGAACCGGGTTCGAGCCTCAAGGCTGAGTGGGCGCGCGCCATCGCCGTGGCGGTGGTGGCGAAGGAGTGGAACGTCGATCTCGACGCCTACGAGCTCGTCGAGAGCGCCCAGGAGGTCAGGCCCGGTGGCCGAACCGACCACACCTTCGTCTATCAACGTCCCGATATCACAATCGGCGATGGGCGCTATCGTTTGCGACTCGTCGTCAGCGGTGACGAGCTCACCGAGCTCACCCACTTCGTCAAGGTTCCTGAGGCCTTTAGCCGCCGCTACGAGGAAATGCGCTCGGCCAACAACGGCATCGCCGCCGGCGCCGGTTTTGCGATCGTCATCTTCTATCTCGTGGGTGGTTGTGCGGTGGGTCTTTTCTTCCTCCTTCGAGACCGCTGGGTGGTATGGAAGCCCGCTCTGAAGTGGGGCCTCTTTGTCGCATTCTTGCAGTTCCTGGTCATGCTCAATCAGTGGCCCTTATTGTGGATGGGTTACGACACCGCCGTGTCGGCGACCACCTTCGCACTCCAGCAGGTGGCGATCGCCCTGGCACAGCTTGTAGGCATGGGTGCCGTGCTCACTCTGAGCTTCATGGCCGCCGAGAGCCTCGGTCGGCGTGCATTCCCGCATCATCTGCAGCTGTGGAAGGCGTGGACCGGACAGGTTGCGGCCTCTCGGGCCGTGCTCGGCCAGACGATCGCCGGCTTCCTCCTCATTGGGGTCTTTTTCGCTTACGACGTGTGGCTGTACGCCGTCGCCGGCCGTTACCTCGGTTGGTGGAGCCCTTCAGATGCCCTCATCGACCCCAACGTACTGGCCAACATCTTCCCGTGGCTCACCTCGGTAGCGGTTTCGCTGCAGGCCGGGTTCTGGGAAGAATGCCTCTTCCGCGCGGTGCCGCTCGCTGGCGCCGCCCTGCTTGGCAAGAAGTTCGGAAAGCCCTGGCTGTGGATCACCGGCGCGATGATCCTCCAGGCAGTGATTTTCGGTGGCGGACACGCCAACTACCCGGCCCAACCGGCCTACGCGCGGCTCGTGGAGCTGATCATCCCGGCCCTGGGCTTCGGCGGCCTCTACCTCGTTTTCGGCCTCATGCCGGCCATCGTCTTGCACTTCGCCTTCGACGTGGTTTGGTTCGCTCTGCCGCTCTTTTCAGCGAATTCGCCCGGTCTGTGGGTCGATCGGTCGATCGTGATCGTCCTGACCCTGATTCCAGTGTGGGTGCTCTTGCGGGCGCGGTGGCGGGCAGGCGCCTGGGGCGACGTGCCGGAGGCCGACCTCAACGGCGGGTGGCAACCGCCACCTGCGCCGGCTGAGGCTCCTCCAGTGGAGCTCGCGGCCTCGGCGGGCCTCGGCTCTCGCCTACGGACCGGACTGCTCGTCGCAGGCGTGATCGGCATCGTTCTGTGGGCCATCGGTGGTGGGTGGCGCACGGAAGCGCCACCGTTGCAAAGCGGTGACAGCGCTGCCCGGAAGAGGGCGCAAGAGTCCGTGGCGTCGCGCGGATTCGTGCCGGAGGCGCCGTGGCGTGAGCTCAGCAACGTCGATACGCCACGCGGAACGGCCGACCGATTCGTCTGGCAGGAGGGCGGCGAAGAAGCGTACCGCGATCTGTTCGCGCGCTACTTGCCGACCCCGCGGCGAATGGTGCGTTACGCTCGTTTTGAGGGTGACGTTGCCGACCGGGCTGAGGAGTACCGGATCTATGTCGGGCCGGATGGCGCCGTGCAACGGCTCATTCACCAGTTGCCGGAGGGAAGGTCCGGGGCCGAGCTCGAGGAGGATGCGGCTCGGGCGCTCGCGCTCGCAACCGTCAACGACGAGTATGCGCTGGCCCCACCAGCGATCGAAGAGGTCTCTGCCGAACCATCGCAGCTAGAAGCACGCCGCGATTGGACCTTCGTATACAAAGAGCCCGCGAGCTTCCCGCTCGAAAGCGGAGAGGCGCGCATCATGGTCCAGATTGCCGGCGACGAGGTCGCGGAGACGGGCCGTTTCGTGCACGTGCCCGAGGAATGGGAACGGGCCGATCGTTCTCGAAGCAGCACCTCCCGCCTGGTCGGCATCGTATGCAATGTGCTGGTGATCGTGCTCTTTCTTGCCGGCGCCGTGGTCGCCATCGTGCGTTGGAGCCGCCACCGCTTCGCGACCGCCGTTTTCGTCGTTGTTTTCGGCCTGCTTACCGTGATCGGAGCTACCGAACTGGCAAACGGCTTCCGAGCCATCACCGCAAACTTCATGACCGCGCAGCCCTTCCTCTTGCAGGTGGTCATCACCGTCGTCGGGGGCCTGATCGGTGTTCTGGCGATCGCCGCTGTGAGCGCCTTGCTTGCCGGACTCTCGCACGGCTGGCTGCCGGCGCAGCCGAAGACCTGCTGGGTCACGAAGGGGGCGGCCTTCGGCCTCGGGGCCCTGCTCGCCGGGATCGGCGCCGTCGCCTCGAAGCTCGGGCCGAGCCTCTCAGCATCGTGGCCGGACTTTGACGGTGCTGCGGCGAGCTTTCCTCTCGTGGCTGCCGCACTCGGCCCGATCAGCTCCTGGGTCACGGGTACGGTGCTGATCCTCGTGGCCGCCGCGGTCCTTCAAGCAGCGACATCGGGTTGGCAGAAGAGGACCGGCCTCTTCTCGGCCGTGATCGTGGTCCTCGGACTCGTACTCGCCGGCGCCGGCGCTGTCGAGACCATCCCTCTATGGCTTGTCGAGGGACTCTTGACTGGCCTCGTCCTGCTCGCGGTGTGGGTGCTCGCAGTGCGCCACCATCCGGCCATCGTGCCGCTCGTCACAGCTGCCGGCGCCGTGCTGACGGCAATCGAAAAGGTCATCGCCGGCGCCTACCCTGGCGCGGCTATCGGCTCGGTCATCGCAGCAGTGTTGATCGTGGTTCTCGCTGTCGTGTGGACCGACAGGCTGAGCAAGGAGGTCGCGCCCGACGGGGCGTGATCAGCCGTTTTTGAGTGCGGTTCTCGATCGGCAGGGTGGAGCTGTCGATATTTTTAAACAGGAGCACGCAGAGGACGCAGAGATAGTTGGGTTCGAGGGTAGTTCTCTGTTTCCTCCTGTTCAAAGGTGTT
>CAZCEX010000103.1:0-10852 GCA_964497785.1 uncultured Thermoanaerobaculia bacterium
AACAACATCATCCACATCTACGACCTCGGCAAGATCGAACGCTCGTACTACATCGCCATGGAGTACATCGAGGGTCGGGATCTCCGATCCCTTATCAAGGATTGCCGAGACCGGGACGTTCAACTACCGATCCCCATTTCGCTCCACGTCACGACTCTGCTCGCGGGCGCATTGGATTACGCTCATCGCAAGCGGGATTTCGACAACCGTGCCCTCGGTCTCGTACACCGGGACGTCTCCCCGCAGAATGTTCTGATCTCTGGCGAGGGCGACATCAAGTTGTGCGATTTCGGAATCGCCAAGGCCGCGTCGAAGGCGTCTCACACCCGGGCCGGCGCGCTCAAAGGCAAGCTCCAGTACATGTCACCGGAGCAGGGGTGGGGCAAGAGCATCGACCATCGGTCGGACATCTTCTCCCTCGGTCTCGTGCTCTATGAAATGCTGACCGGCAACAAGCTCTTCTCCGGCGATTCCGAACTCTCGATCCTCGAGCAGGTCCGGAACCCGGATATCAAGCCACCCTCGGAGATCAACCCGGACATTCCAGCGGATGTCGACAAGACCGTGATGCGGGCCCTCGAGCCCGAGAGGGAGAAACGGTACCAGTCGGCGCGAGACTTCCAGCGAGACCTCGAGAAGGTCATCAAAAAGCACGAATGGGCCACCGATGGCGCCGCCCTGGCGCTTTTGATGAAAGAGTTGGCTGGAGGCAAAGAAATCACCTCCGCTTCGGCCGCCAAAACCACCAAGAAAAAGGACACGAAGACGCCGCCACCGAAACCACCCCAAAGCACCCAAGAGACGCCATCTCAGCAGCCCCCGGACAAGGCCGCAGCAAAAGCTCAAACAGAGCCCACCGAGGCGCCTGCCGCTGTCGTCGAGGCCATCGCCGTTGACGAACCGCCCTCCAAGAAATCAAATACTCTGTGGTTGCTCATCGGTGCGGCCGCCCTCATCGTTGTTGCCGGCGGGCTGTACCTGCTCATGGGCGGAGATGGACCCGAGAGCCCACCTTCGACAACGTCGGGCGCAGCCGTAGCGATCGTCGCCGAGACTCCGACCGCAGCCCCTGGCTTGATGTCCGATGATGAACTCACCGAGGCCGCAGCCTTGGCCGCCGCAGAGATCATCGAAGAAAAAGCCGAAGAAATGCGCGAGCGTTTGGAAGAAGAGTTCCCGACGCCAACACCGATTCCGCCAACACCGACACCGGCGCCGACGCCGACTCCCGAGCCCACTCCGGAACCGGTCGCGGTCGTGCCAACGGCAACCCCGGCTCCGCCGACGCCAATCCCGCCGACGCCAACCGCGACCCCGATCCCACCGACGCCGACACCATCGGTGCGCCTGGGACAACTGGTGCAACCCGGCGAGGCCGGCGTCATCGCACCGGCAGTGATCTCCCGTGTCACTCCCGAGTACCCGACGATGGCCCGCAGAGTCCGGGCGGAAGGCGTTGTGAATCTCGCGATCCTGGTCGGTCCGGACGGCGCGGTCGAAGAGATCGAGGTCAAGGATTGCTCCCGCCCCAACGTCGGGTTTGAGAAATCTGCCGAATCGGCTGTGCGGCAATGGCGCTTCAAGCCGGCAACGAAACATGGAGTCAAAGTTCGTACGTGGATCTCGGTTCGCGTACCGTTCAAAATGGGATGATGATACAGAGGAGGAGACGATGACCCTGACTGATGCCCAGAAGAAGTTCTACGAGGATGTCCTGAAGCAGACGAAAACCGAGATTGAAGAGCTCGAGAACCAGATCCAGGAGGAGTTGGCAGCGGTCAAGCAGAAGATCGCCGATCTCCAAGGTGGCCAGAAGGCGGCCCGCCAGATGTATGACGCGGCGTGCCTGAGGCTCGGTATCCCGAATGACCTCGAGGAGGACAGCTCACAGGGCTGAGAATGCGATCCGTCGCGCCCAAACCCCGGCTCATCCCGGGGTTTGCCTTTGTGGGGTGCCGGCACTCCTCGATGAAGCTGGCGAGAATGTGGCGGGCGCCCGGAGAACGGAGCAATCAATGAAGAAGGGGCAAGGGGTCCCGCGGGGCCTGTGGGTGAAATGCGGCGCGTGCGGAGTCATCCTTTACCACAAGGAGGCCGCAGACAATCTCCATGTCTGCACCAAGTGCGAGCATCACTTTCAGATGTCGGCTTCAAAACGACTCGAGAACCTGTTCGACAACGGCCGCTACAAAAACCTGTTCACGCGGGTCCGATCCGCTGACCCGTTGCACTTCGTCGATTCGAAACCATACATCGATAGAATCAAAATTTACCAAAAGAAGGCCGGCCCGCTCGATGCTGTTCATGTCGGCCTCGGTGAGATCGATCGCCACCCCGCGGTCATCGCAGCCATGGATTACGGTTTTATGGGCGGGTCCATGGGCTCTGCAGTCGGCGAAAAAATCACCCTCGCCGCCGAACGATGCATCGACCGTCGTCTGCCCCTCGTGGTCATCTCGTGCTCGGGAGGGGCAAGAATGCAGGAAGGCATCCTCTCCTTGATGCAGATGGCGAAGATTTCAGCTGCTCTGGGTCGGATGCGAGAGCGCCGCCTGCCCTTTTTGTCGGTCCTCACCGACCCGACGACCGGCGGCGTTACGGCGAGCTTCGCCATGCTCGGAGACATCAACATCGCCGAACCTGGTGCACTCATCGGTTTCGCCGGTCCGCGCGTGATCGAACAGACGATTCGGCAGACCCTGCCAGAGGGTTTCCAGCGCTCGGAGTTCCTGCTCGAGCACGGCATGCTCGATCTCGTTGTCCATCGCCACCACCTGAAACGCACCATCGCCACATGCCTGGGCTACTTTCGCTAGGACGAAAACCCGGGCGTATCCGACCCTGCCTCGATGGCCTCAATCGGGTGCTCGACACGATCGGGCGCCCACAGCGGTCTTTCCAGTCAATCCTCGTCGTCGGCACCAATGGAAAGGGCTCGACTGCAGCGATGCTCGAGCGTTTCGTGGCCGCAACAGGCCGCAAGACGGGCCTTTACACATCACCGCATCTCGTCGCGCCAATGGAGAGGCTGCGGTGCAATGGTGACGATATCAACACCGAGACATTAGAGGATCTGGTGGCTCTCTTTGATCCTTTTCCCGACCTCACCTACTTCGAGGTGCTGACGGCGGCGGCATTCCTTCACTTCGCCAGATCGGGCGTCGAGGTGGCGATCCTCGAGGCCGGCATGGGAGGGCGATGGGATGCGACCCGGCTCGCCGCGAGTGACGTCGCCGGTCTGACCAACGTGGGCACGGATCACGCGCGATGGCTTGGCGACAGTCGCAAAGACGTCGCCAGGGACAAGGGCGCGGCCCTGGCAGCCGCCCGAACGGCCGTGCTCGGACCCGGCGTCGATGCTGCAATCATCGAACACCTCGGCGTTTCCTGCTTCCGGACCGCCGCGGCGATGGTCACCCTGTCAGACACCTCGTCACCCACGACCACGACGGTCCAGTGGGGGTCCCACACCGCGACGGCGGTGGAACTCCCATTCCCGGGGAGGCATCAACTCGACAACTTCCATCTTGCAGTCGCCCTCGCCGTCGCCGCCGAAGAATACGGCTGGATCGACGACCTTTGTCCCCCCTTGATCCAACAAGCGCTCGGTGAGGTTAGATGGCCGGGCCGCTGCTCCACGGCCGAGGTATTCAACCGCACCGTACTACTCGACGGCGCACACAATGCGGAGGGCGCCAGCGCCCTGGCCGCTTACCTGAGGGGCCTCCCGGAGATCCACAATCTGGTCTTTTCTTGTCTCGATGACAAACCGGTCGAAGAGATGGCTGTCACGCTGCGTCCCGCCGTCGGCGACATCGCTATATTTAAGCTTGACGACGAACGCGCCATGCCCCTCGAACGTCTAAGATCGGCCTTCCCAGAGGCCGTTTCAGCTCGTGACGCGGCGCACGCTGTCGGTCTCCTCGACGATCCCGTCGTCGCCGCCGGGAGCCTTCGGCTCGTCGGTGAACTGCTCCAGGAGGACACCCGATGATGTGGGATCAATTCACAGGTCGCCACCGCCGGCACCTCGAGGATGACGAAGCTGCCCGACTCGCGCCCTGGGCCTGGCCATCGACCCAGGCGACTCGACTGGGGGATTCCCACAAAGAGGATGCGTTGCGACCCGCTTTCCAGCGCGACCGGGACCGGATCCTCCACTCGAGGGCATTCCGCCGACTCAAGCACAAAACTCAGGTCTTCGTTCCCCACCTGGCAGACCACCCGAGAACCCGACTCACCCATACCCTCGAAGTGGCCCAACTGGCACGAACCATCGCCAGGGCCTTGGCCCTGAACGAAGATCTCGTCGAGGCGATCGCCCTCGGCCACGACCTTGGTCACACCGCCTTCGGCCACACTGGAGAGTCCCTTTTGAAAGACATCCTGGCCGGTGACCTGGATGAGCCGGCGCTGACCAGCGAGGTTGCCGGGCGGGCAGGGACCTTCAAGCACAACTACCACTCGGTGAGAGTGGTCGACCTGCTCGAACGGCGCTATGCCGGGCCCGGGCTCGGACTGACCGACCAGGTTCGCGAAGGAATCCTGAAGCACACCGGGTGGACACCCGATTTCGACTTCCCTCTGCCCGAGAGACAGGGCCTCCACCTTCACGACCCCTGCCACCTCGAGGGACAGACAGTTGCTGTTGCCGACGAGATCGCCCAACAGACGCACGATCTCGAGGACGGCCTCAGAGCCAAATCCGTTGATCTCGGCGCCATCGAGGAGCTGCACATCGCTCGGCGAGTCATCACCGACCTCGGCGAGACCTACTCCCGAGAGCCCCGCCGTTGGTTGCGCCAGAACCTCCTCATACGAGGCTTCATCGCGCTCTTCGTCACCGACGTGATCGAGCACTCCGCTACCCGATTGCAGGTTCTGGCCACCCAAGGCGGTCTGGACGAACAACAGGCCCCGGAGAATATCCGGCCCGCGCTCAGTTACACCACCATCTGGTTTTCCAAAGAGACACAAGTCTTGTTCGATGAGCTCAAATCTTTCATTTATCGCTACATCATCAACCACCCACGCGTCAATCGCCAGGACTGGCGGGCGCGAAAGGTTATGGCGGGCCTGTTCCGTGCTTTCTGGGTTTCCCCTTTGAACTTGCCGTCCTACGTCCTGCTCAGGGCGCGGGATGAGCTCGGTTTTCCGTATATCCGAGACCTTCCAATGGCGGCGGTTGCGCACGAGGTCAGCGACCGCTACCATTCCTCTCCCGGATTCCTCCGTCTCGTGGTGGACCACCTCGCGGGGATGACCGATCGTTACGCGCTCGAGGAGTATCGATCCCTCGAGCAACCTGCCCTCGACCAGCGTTTTTTGGGAGAGATTGAGTGATTTTTCTCGCATCGGACCACGCCGCCATCGAGCTACGACGACACCTCCTGACGGTGCTGCGCGACCAGGGATACGAGGCCGAAGATCTCGGCCCCGACGGCACACAGTCCGTGGACTACCCGGATTTTGCCCATGCTCTCGCATCCCGGATCGCCGATAACGCACAACATCGCGGCATCCTCATCTGCGGAACGGGCCTCGGGATGAGCATGGCGGCAAACCGTCACCCGGGCGTTCGAGCCGCGGTGTGCCACGACGCCTACACCGCGGAGATGGCGCGCCGCCACAACGATGCCAATGTCTTGTGCCTCGGCGCTCGGGTCCTGGGTCTGGGTGTTGCAGAGCAGATCGTACGCCTTTTTGTGGAGACGGATTTTGATGGCGGACGGCACTCCCGTCGCATCAACAAGATCGACGTCAACGGTTGATCGCTTTAATTTTTCCTTGGGGGACATCATGACTGACGATACGCGACACGCCTTCTTCCGCCTGCACGATACCGTCGTGCGCGAGTCCGACCCGGAGATCGCAGCGGCGCTCGAGGCCGAACGAGCTCGCCAAAACGACGGGCTCGAGCTCATTGCGTCCGAGAACTTCGTAAGCACCGGGGTCATGGCGACGATGGGCTCTGTGATGACCAATAAGTATGCCGAGGGATATCCAGGCAAGCGCTACTACGGCGGTTGCCAGTATGTCGACGTCGCCGAGAGCCTCGCCATCGAACGGGCAAAGACGCTGTTCGGCGCCGAACACGTGAATGTGCAGCCACACTCGGGCGCCCAGGCCAACATGGCCGTCTACCTCGCGGTCATGAAGCCCGGCGATACCCTGCTCGGCATGGACCTGACCCACGGAGGTCACCTCACCCACGGTCATCCCCTGAACTTCTCCGGCAAGGAGTACAACGTCGTCGCCTACGGCGTGCTCAAAGACACCGAACGCATCGACTACGACATGGTTCGAGAGCTCGCCCTCGAGAACCGACCCCGCCTCATCGTCTGTGGCGCATCGGCTTATCCGCGCACCATCGACTTCGAACGCCTGCGGGCGATTGCCGACGAGGCGGATGCGCTCATCATGGCCGATATCGCCCACATCGCCGGTCTCATCGTCGCTGGTCTGCATCGTTCGCCTATTCCCCACTGCCATTTCGTCACCACCACTACCCACAAGACCCTGCGGGGTCCGCGTGGGGGTATGATCCTGTGCCCCGAGGAGTGGGCTGCAGCGATCGACAAGGCCGTCTTTCCAGGCATTCAGGGCGGCCCGCTCATGCATGTCATCGCCGCCAAGGCCGTCGCCTTCGCCGAAGCCCTCAAGCCCGAGTGGAAGGCCTATCAGCAACGGGTGGTGGAGAACTCGGCGGTGCTCTGCTCCGAGATCAGTCAAAAGGGGTGGCGCATCGTCTCCGGAGGAACAGACAATCATCTCTTCCTCATCGATCTCGGCGCCGACTTCATCTCGGGCAAGAAGGCGGAACGCTGGCTCGGCCTGGCCGACATCACGGTCAACAAGAACACCGTGCCCTTCGACACCCGCAAGCCCTATATCGCCTCCGGTCTACGCATCGGAACGCCGGCCGTCACCTCCCGCGGTATGGGCCCTGAAGAGATGAAGACCATCGCAACTCTCATCGACCGCGTTCTGCGCGCCGACGAGGACAAGAGCGACGAGGCCAAGCTTGCCGCCTTCGGCGCCGAGATGGAGGCTGTCAAGGGCGAGGTGTATGCGTTGACAAAGGGGTTCCCGCTGTATTGAGGACGACCCGCGACAGATCACGAGGGTGAGATTCAGAGCTTGCGTCGCAGCTCGAGAGCTTGCGCCAGGGTCAATCTATCCACCGCCGACAGCTCGCCGCCGACGGGGATTCCGGAGGCGGGCCGACTGATCTCGATCTCGAGGCCCTGCAGCAGGCGTGATATGTACAGCGCGGTCGTCTCGCCCTCGACCGTTGGGTTGGTGGCGAGTATGACCTCGCGCACCGACCCCTCTCTGACGCGCGCCACGAGAGCATCGATGGTCAATTGCTCGGGCCCGATGCCGTGCAGCGGCGACAGGTGGCCGAGCAGGGCGTGGTAGAGCCCGTGATACTCGTGGGTTTCTTCAACCGCCCAGGCTGTGGTCGGTTCTTCGATGACCAGGATCGACCCTTGATCGCGCCCGGGGTCGGAGCAGACCGGGCACGGATCGTCTTCGGTCAGGAGAAAGCATTGCGAGCACAAGCTGACGGCGCCCCGCAGCTCGGCGAGCGCCGCCGCCAGAGACTCGACCTCAACAACATCGACCGTGAGCAGGTGCTCGATCAGTGCTCGCGCAGAGCGGTTGCCGACCCCTGGAAGACGCACGAGGTGGGTGAGAACCCGCTCGACGATCTCCGGCTTCAGGCTGGTCCTCATCTCTCGCCAGACCTCAGTTCGCCTGCACGTCGGGCCGCACGGCTACGATCTCGCCGCCCATGATGCGACGGACCATCTCGACGCCGGGATCCTCGAGGGCCTGGCGCATGAGTGGCCCGTCGGCCACCGCTTCGCCGTTCGCTGGCGTCGCCGTCTCGAGCTGCAGTGTGACTGCCTGTCCAAAGACCTCTTTGCAGACGGTCTCGAGTTGGCCGCGCGCGTCGCCGTTGGCAAAAGCCGCAACTCCGGGGCTTTCGGCCGCAAAACGTAAGGTCACCACCTGGTCGCCGGCTGTGACCTCCGCCCCCTCGACGACACCCGCCAAACGCCGCAGGCCACGCGCCCAGGCTGCGCTCGACAAACGGCCACCCGCCGTCTGCGCGGCATGGTGGCCACCCGAACCGCCTCCTTGTGTGGTCTGGACTCCGCGACCCGTATCTGGGGTGTTCGGCGGCGCCTCCCCGGCCAGGATCGCCTCGACCCGTTTGACGGCCGGCCACCGTGCAAGGCGCAGGCAGGCGACCTCGAGCGCGAGCTCCCGGTTGCCGGCGGCGCCAACGAGCCCCTCGTGCTCGAGCCACAGGCCGGCCATACGAACGAGGCCATCCGCCCCCAACCCGGAGGCGAGCGCAAGAGCCGCTTCCCGTTGCTCGGCGACCAGATCCTCGGCCACCTCCGGCGCGACGGCGAGGTGGAGCAGCACGCGAAGAACCCTTCCCACTTCCTGGTAGAGGACCCACGCATCCTGTCCGCTGCGCAGCTCGGCTCGGAGAGTGCCGAGACCGCCGGCGGCATCACCTGCAGCCAGAGTGGAGATGAGCTCGAGCACCCCTTCGAAACGCGGCACCCCGAGCACCTCAGCCACAGAAGCCCCATCGATATTGTCGGCGCTGAAGGCGCGCAGCTGTTCGATCAAGGAGAGGGCGTCACGAACGCTGCCCTGGGAGGCACGAGCGACCGTCGATGCCGCCTCTTTGGTGAGCCCGAAACCCTCCTTGTCGGCGATCATCAGAAGATGTTGCGCGATCGGCTCAACGGGCACCGGGCGGAACTCGAGCTGCTGACAGCGCGACAAGATCGTCGCCGGCACCTTGTGGATCTCGGTGGTGGCGAAGATGAAGAGGATGTAGGGCGGCGGCTCCTCCAGGCTCTTCAATAGCGCGTTGAACGCCTCTCGGGTCAGCATGTGGACCTCGTCGATGATGATCACGCGGTAGCGATCACGGACCGGCGAGAAGCGCAGAAACTCCCGGAGTTCACGCACGTCGTCGATGCCACGATTGGAGGCGCCATCGAGCTCGACGACGTCGAGACTCGACCCGGCGGCGACCTCGTCGCACGACGGGCAGTCGTCGCAGGTGTCGGCCGTCGGCCCTTTTGAGCAGTTCACGGCCTTGGCCAGCAACCGCGCCACGGTCGTCTTACCAACCCCACGCAGACCGGAAAAAAGGTAGGCGTGGCCGAGCGTACCGGCCGAGAGCGCGTTGTTGAGTGTCTGCACCACCGCCTCCTGGGCGATGACGTCGGTGAAGCGCTGCGGACGCCACGTACGAGCAAGAACCTGGTAGGTCATGCCGGGATTCTACCTGGTTCGGGTTAACCCTCGCCCGATTTTGCCGTATGATGACCTTATGGACCCGTTTCACATCAATAACGGCCCCTGAAGGAGGGGCGCCCAGGAGGTACTTATGCGTCTGACGATCCGAACCCTCATGTGTCTTGCCCTTATCACTGCGGCCCTCCCGGCCATAGCCCTGGCTCCCGGTATGGAAGTACTCGTCCCAGCAGCCGGCCGCGGTGGCGGATGGGTGACCGACCTCTACATCATGAACCCTGGAACCGAAACGGTCTCGGTCGGCGTCGGTTGGCTGGAGCGTGGCCAGGCGAATGACAACCCCATCGCCCTGGATTATTCGGTCGGCGCCGGAGAGACCCTCGTGCTCGCTGACGTCATCATGGAAGAGTTCGGTATGGAGAGCGGCAACGGCGCTTTCCTGGTGGTTGCCAGTGGTACCGTCGTGGTCAACTCACGCATCTTCAGCGCCGAGGGTGACGAGACCTTTGGCCAAGGCTTCGAGGGAGTGCCGACGAGCCTCGCCACCGCGGTCGGCGAGACCGCCGATGTGGTCGGATTGGCCGTGAACTCGAGCTTCCGCACGAACTTCTATGCTTGCGCCGGAGCCGAAGGTGCGCAGATGAGCCTCGTTGTCGTCGATCCGGCCGGCGTCGAGATCGCCGCCGGTACGAAGAACCTGCGACCCTGGGAGCCATTTCTCCAGCGGATCAACAACGTTTTGCCGACGGGTGAGTTCGACGATGGCACCTTGCGCGTGACCGTCAATGCGGGCTCGGCTGTCGTCGGCGCCTCAAAGGTCGACAATGCGTCTACCGACCCAACCACTCTCGAGTCCTCGGTCGCCGAGTGCGGCGAGGCTGAGGTGGAAGACGACGGCACCTACCAGTTCGCCATCTACGACAGCCTGAGCTACGCCACCGGCGGCAACTTCACCATCGCCGCCGACGCCGCCACCGGGCTCAACGGCACCTATACCAACTGGGACAAGCTCGATCCCGCCGGCGCCAGCGCCTGCAAGTGGATCCTGCTCTTCGGCGCCGGCTTCCCGACCCCGACCTCACTGGCCGATCTCGCCGACGGCGTGAGCTTCTCCGACGACTACACCACCCACGGCCTTGGCGTCATGACCTGGACGCTTAAGCTCGACGTCGTCGACGGCATGTACCTGTCCGGAACGATCGACGCGGTGGGTTCAGGCTTCCCGACCGATGTCGACGGCTGCAACGGGACTTTCCCGACGATGACCGTGTACGGCGGCAAGATGCCGGCGCAGTAGGCGGAACGAAAAACTCCAACCAAAAAGCCCCGCTCGGTGAGCGGGGCTTTTTTTGTGGAGGGTTGTTTAAGCCGCCCCGCGCTGTCCGCCGAGTCGGCCATCACAGCCGGCCTTTTCCCCAGCCTCGGCCTTCTGGGATGCCGCAGGGCGGTCATCCCAGCGTCGCCTGAGCAGCGAGATCGCGCGAAAGAAGTCGAATCGTCTGCGACCACGCTGCTCAAGCGAGCGGCGGCCTCCCTCTCGGGCTGGACACCACGGCCG
>CAZCEX010000104.1:0-10835 GCA_964497785.1 uncultured Thermoanaerobaculia bacterium
CAGGCTCGATCGTTTCGACGGCAGCAACCTCGGAGACGTCCTGGTCGTCGGCGGCGGCATCAGCGGCATCCAGGCCGCGCTCGATCTCGCCACCTCAGGCTTCAAGGTCTTCCTCGTCGACAGGGCGCCGACCATCGGCGGCAAAATGGCGCAGCTCGACAAGACCTTCCCGACGAATGACTGCTCGATGTGCATCGAGTCGCCAAAGTTCATCGAATGCGATCGACACCCCAACATCGAAATCCTGACCTATACCGAGGTCGATCAGGTCGAAGGCGAAGCCGGCGACTTCACCATCAGCCTGACCAAGAAGGCCAGGTACATCGACGAGACCAAATGCACCGGCTGCACGACTTGCGTCGAGTACTGTCCGGTCGAAATTCCCGACCCCTTCAACCAGGAGCTGTCGCCGAACAAGGCCGTTCACATCTACTTCTCTCAAGCGGTGCCACTGGTTCCGTACATCGATGAGAGCTGCATCTACCTCAAAGAGCAGAAGTGTTCGATCTGCGAAGGCGTGTGCAAGACCAACGCCATCGATCTACACCAGCAGCCTGAGAACCTGACGATCAAGGTTGGGGCTGTGGTCCTGTCACCGGGGTTCGAGGTCTATGACCCGAAAATTCGGGGTGACTACGGCTACGGAACGATCGAGAACGTGGTCACCAGCCTCGACTTCGAACGACTGCTCTGCGCCACCGGACCGCACGAAGGCGAAATCCTGCGCCCCTCGGACAAAAAGCACCCGCACAAGATCGCCTGGATACACTGTGTCGGCTCCAGACAGGTGCTCGAGGGGGCGGCGAGCTACTGCTCCTCGGTGTGCTGCTCGTATATCCAGAAGCAGGTCATCCTCGCCAAGGACCACGACGCCGACACCGAAGCGACCATCTTCCACAACGACATTCGTTCCTACGGCAAGGATTTCGAGCGCTTCTACCAACGCACGGAGAACCTGCCCGGGGTTCAATTCATCAGGAGCTACGTTTCGATCGGGCGGGAGATCCCGGATACGAAGAACGTGACCATCAGGTACGCGACGGATACCGAGGGCGTGAAAGAGGACGAGTTCGACCTTGTGGTCCTGGGTGTAGGCCTGGCCCCGCCCGCAAAGGTGCATCGTCTGGCGGAGCAGTTTGCAATCGAGCTCAATGCTCACGGGTTCTGCAAGACGAACCCGGTCAATCCCATCGAAACTACCCGTCCGGGGGTGTTCATCAGCGGCGCCTTCCTGGGTCCCGTCGACATCCCTGAATCGGTGATGTCCGCCAGCGGCACCAATGCCCTGACCGGTGCGCTCCTGAGGTCCCGGAGAGGGCTACTGGCCAGGGAGAGAGTCTATCCACCGGAGCGGGATGTCTCCGAAGAGGAGGTCAGAGTCGGGGTCTTCGCCTGCCATTGCGGCGCCAACATCGGCAGGGTGGTTGACGTGCCCTCCCTGGTTGAGTACTCGCAGACCCTCGAGCACGTGGCGCATGCGGAGGAGGGGCTCTTCATCTGCTCGACGGATGCGGCGCAGCAGATCTCGAATACGATTCGGGAGAAGGGGCTCAACCGTGTCGTTGTCGCCGCTTGTACCCCGAGGACCCACGAACCGCTCTTCAGGGACACTCTGCGCGAAGGGGGCATCAACCAGTACTTCTTCGACATGGCCAACATCCGTGAGCACTGCTCCTGGGTGCACTCGAAACAGAAAGAAGACGCCACCCAGAAAGCCAAGGACATCGTGCGCATGTCGGTTGCCCGCACGATCAACCTCGAACCGCTGGAGGAGTTCGACCTGCCGGTCGACAAGGCGTGCCTGGTGGTCGGCGGTGGAGTGGCCGGCATGACCGCCGCACTGGACCTGGCCGCGCAGGGTTTCGAGGTCCACATCGTCGAAAAAGATACGCTGTTGGGAGGCATGGCCCGCAGGATTCAATCCACCCTGGAAGGGCTGGACGTGCGGGCATTCCTAGGCGACCTGGTTCGTAAGGTCTATCGGCACCCACTGATCCACGTCTCTCATGAAGCGACCATCACCGATGTTGGCGGATACGTCGGCAACTTCGTCACTACGGTTGAGTCAGAAGGCCGGGTCAAGAACATCAAACACGGTGCCGCGATCCTCGCCACCGGCGCCGCCGAGCACAAACCAACCGAGTACCTCTACGGCGAAGATGAGCGGGTCCTGACACAGCTCGAGCTCGAGGAGCGAATGGCCCAGGACGTGGAGAGCCTCGCCGACATCGAGAGCCTGGTGATGATCCAATGTGTCGGTTGCAGAGAAGAGAACAACAACTACTGTGCCAGGGTGTGCTGCAGCCAGGCCGTCAAAAACGCGCTCACTCTCAAGAAGATCAAGCCCGAAATGGATGTCTACATCTTGTTTCGCGACATGAGGACCTATGGCTTCAAAGAAGACTACTACAGGGAAGCGGCTGAGAAGGACGTGCGCTTCGTCCGTTGGCAGGCCGACGAGAAACCCCAGGTCGAGCCCGCTGTCGAGGAGGGGAGGCTGGTCCTCCGGGTCACCGTGCCCGACCCCATACTCGGTCAACGTTTGGCAATGGATGGAGACTTGGTCGTGCTTTCAGCCGCCGTCATTCCCGCGACCGGCAGCGTAGACGTCGCCCGGAAATTCAAGGTAGCTATGAGCCCAGACGGTTTTTTCCAGGAGGCGCACGTCAAGCTGAGGCCGGTGGACTTCGCCGCGGACGGCGTCTTCATGTGCGGTACGAGCCACTACCCCAAGCACCTCACCGAGACCATCAGTCAGGCGCATGGCGCAGCCGGCCGGGCAGTGACCTTGTTGTCGCAGGACACGGTCACGGCCTCGGGTTCGGTCTGCGAGGTCGAAGAGGACCTCTGTATTTCGTGTGGCGCCTGCATGACGGCGTGCACCTACGGCGCGATCGACTGGTGCGAGACGCCCCAAGGTGCAAAGGCCGTGGTCAACCCCGTGCTCTGCAAAGGAGATGGTCTGTGTTGCACAAAATGTCCAACCAACGCCGTGATGCTGAAGCACTTCACCGACGAGGAGGTCTGCTCCCAGATCGACGCGGCGTTGTCGTTTGCCCAGTGAGCGAAAAGCGCCTGAGCGGGGAAGGAGGATTTCATGACAGCACTCGAGTATCGGCCGAAGATTGTCGCCTTCTTGTGTAACTGGTGAGCGTACTCCGCTGCGGACATGTCTGGAGTTACCAGGCAAAGTTACTCACCGGAGATCAGAATCATCCGCCTCATGTGCACCGGCAGGATGGACCTGGCGTTTGTCCTCCGAGCCCTCCAGAAGGGCGCGGACGGGGTCATCGTCGGCGGTTGCTGGCCGGGTGAATGTCATTACGTGACCGAAGGCAATTACGACGCGCTCGGCAACATGCATCTGAGCAAGAAGCTCCTGAAACTTTTGGGTCTGAGTCCCGACAGGTTGAGGCTCGAGTGGATCGCCGCATCGGAAGGTTTACGTTTTGCCGAGGTCATGAGCGACTTCGCCGCCACCCTGCGTGAACTCGGCCCCCTCGGCCGGGAGGAGGGGGTCGAAGAAGACGAGGTGATGCTCAAGCTCCGAGCCGCCAGTCGGCTCATACCCTATCTGAAGCTCGTGGAACGGGAGAAGCTGAGGGTGCCGACGAAATCGGAGGAAGCCTACAATCAGTTCTATACCAGCGACGAGACCGCCTCGCTCTTTGACGACCTGATTGCAGACAAGCTGACCATTTCTCAAATTCTGCTGCTTCTGGAGGATCGACCGCTCTCCACCGGAGAGATCTCTGAACGACTGCACCTCAACCCATCTGAGGTGTCGAAGCACATGAGCAGCTCTTCGAGGCATGGTCTGGTCAGGTACGACCAGACACGCAAGTGCTACAGCCTCGCTTGAGGAAACGACTATGGACGACCAGCGATTGCATCAGATCATCGAAGGCCACAACGGCGAAGCCAGCTCTCTGATTCAGGTACTCCTGGACATTCAGAAAGAGGATCACTGGCTCTCCCAGGAAGCGCTGCAGACGGTGAGTGACCGGCTGGGGGTTCCCCAATCCCGAATCCAGCACATCGCCACCTTCTATAAGGCGTTCAGCCTGGTTCCCAAGGGGCGCCACCAGGTGCACATCTGTGTAGGCACCGCCTGCCACGTGCGCGGCGCCCCGCGCATCCTGGACACGGTCGAAGATCTCACCGGGATCAAAGCGGGCGAGACCGACCTCGACTTGAAGTTCAGCCTCGAGACCGTCAACTGTCTTGGTTGCTGCGCCTTGGGACCAGTGATGGAGATCGATGGTACGACCCATGGAAGGCTCTCTGCCGGCAATACGGCAGATGTGATTCAGAGCTATGAGTAGGTGGGTGATATGACCCGGATCACCTCAACCGAAACGCTCGAGCAGCTCAGACAACACGTGCTGTCCGAGAGGGACCCGGACAGGCCCACCGTCACCGTCTGTGCCGGCACAGGATGCCTGGCCTCAGGGGCGAGAGCCGTCGTTGAATCCTTCAAAAACCAGATCGAAGACCAGGGTGTCGATGTGGGCTTCAGGGCAACGGGGTGTCACGGCTTTTGTGAAAAGGGCCCCATCGTGGTCATCGACCCCGAAGAGATCTGTTATCTCCAGGTCGCTGCCGAGGATGTTCCAGAGATCATTACGACGACGGTCAAGGGGAAAAAGGTCATCGACCGCCTGCTCTACACGGACCTCGATAGCGGTGAGAAGATTGCCCGCGAGTCGGATATCCCCTTTTACAAGAATCAGGAAAGGATGATCTTCGGCGCCAACCGCAAGATCGACCCGAAGAGCATCGAGGACTACCTCGCTATCGGTGGATACGAGGCATTGACCAAAGCCCTGTTCGACATGAGCCCTGAGCAGGTCATCTCCGAGGTCAAGGATGCCAACCTGAGGGGCCGCGGCGGCGGCGGTTTCCCGGCCGGGGTGAAATGGGAAATCGCACGATCCGCTCCCGGTGACAGTAAATACGTCGTCGTCAACTGCGACGAAGGTGACCCGGGGGCCTACATGGATCGGTCGCTGATGGAGGGTAACCCCTTCGGGGTGCTCGAGGGCCTGACGATCGGCGCCTATGCGATCGGCGCCCAGGAGGGGTATGTCTACATCCGCCAGGAGTACCCGTTGGCTCTGCAGAACCTGGAGCTGGCCATCAAGACTGCCGAGGAGCATGGCCTCCTGGGCCGCGACATACTTGGCTCCGGGTTCGATTTTAAGGTCACCGTGCACCGCGGCGCCGGCGCCTTCGTCTGCGGAGAAGAGACCGCCCTGCTCATCTCTCTGGAGGGCCGCGTGGGTGAGCCCCGGCCGAGGCCGCCTTACCCGGCGGTCAGCGGCCTGTGGGGTAAACCGACGAACATCAACAACGTCGAGACCTGGGCCAATGTCCCGCTGATCATCAAGGACGGCGCCGCCGCCTTCGCCTCCATCGGCACCGAAGGCAGCAAAGGAACGAAGATCTTCTCCCTGGTCGGCAAGATCAACAATACCGGCCTCGTCGAGGTGCCCATGGGCATCAGCCTGAGGGACGTCATCTACAAGATTGGAGGCGGCATCCCCGGCGGCAAGAAGTTCAAGGCGGTGCAGACCGGTGGCCCGTCCGGAGGCTGCATACCAGAAGAAAAACTGGATATCGAAGTCGACTTCGACGAGCTCACCAAAGTCGGTTCGATGATGGGGTCGGGCGGCTTGATCGTCATGGACGAAGACACCTGCATGGTCGACGTCGCCAGGTACTTCATCGATTTCCTCACCGACGAGTCGTGCGGAAAATGCCTGCCGTGCCGTGAAGGCCTGCGCCAGATGCACAAAATCCTCACGAGGATCACCGAAGGCAGGGGGGAAGAGAGCGACATTGATCTCCTGGAGGAGCTGGCGGAAACGGCAAAGGAGGCCTCTCTCTGCGCCCTCGGCAAGACCGCCCCCAACCCCTTCCTCAGTACCTTTCGCTACTTCAAGGAGGAGTACGAGGCCCACATCAAGGAGAAGAGGTGCCCGGCCCTGTCCTGCAGGGAGCTCGTCTCGTACTACATCGATCCTGAAAAGTGCAAAGCCTGCCTGATCTGCCTCAACAAATGTCCCTCTCAAGGCATCGAGGGCGCCAAGAGGACAATTCACGTGATCGATCAAGAAAAGTGCGACTCGTGCGGCGTTTGCTTCGAGGTCTGCCCATCCCGCTTCGACGCGGTCATCAAGATCTCCGGCGCACCCGTTCCTCCGCCCATCCCGGAATCCGAGAGAATGATCGTCAGAAAGAGCGCGAAGAAATGAGTAAGATCCGTTTGCAGATCGATGACCACGCGGTCGAGGTTATTGAAGGGGCGACTGTTCTCGAGGCTGCCCGGGCGGCTGACATTTCGATCCCTACCCTCTGTCACCACGAAAAACTGGCGCCTTTCGGAGGCTGCAGGTTATGCATCGTGGAGGCAGAGGCTCAGGGCCGGACGAGCATCGTTGCTTCCTGCGTGCACCAGGCAGAGGACGGCCTGATTATCAGAACCCGATCCCCGACGATCGACAGGATCCGCAAGACCCTCCTGGAGCTCTTGCTGGCGCATGCCCCTGACTCCGAGCCGCTGCAGGAAATGGCAACCGAGTACGGCGCGGACCGAAACCGCTTCGAGCAGGAACCTTCGTTCTGCATCCATTGCGGTCTCTGCGTTCGCTACTGCGCCGAGGTCAAGAAGCTGAATGCCGTCGGCTTCATCGACCGGGGGATCAGGAAGGAGATCAGCTTCCTTCCCGAGATCGCGGCCAAGCACTGCAACGACTGCAAGGAGTGTTTCCCACTTTGCCCGACGTCGTATCTGCAGGCGGCGTTCGTTCTCGTCGAAGCATTCGCTTTTCCCCGCACGGGCTCGAGTGAGTCGTGATGCCGTCCGCCGTTGAACACGCCCTGAAGGACGTGCCTACACTCGCTGTGTTGATATGTGCCTTTGTAGGCGGGTCCTTCAGGGCCCGCGCCCACAACCGTCCTCATTCGATTGCTGGTCAATCTGAGGGAAGGCCGTGGGCATGAAAGCGACCAGTATCGAGCACTCCCTCCGAGAGCACGTGCAAAAGGAAGAGACCGCGGCCGACCAGGGCAACCGAGCGGCCGACAGCCTGTGGGACCACCTGCAGAGGACCGCCATAATCGCCGAGCAGCTCGGCCGGGCCGAAGGCATCGACCCTGCCACCTGCCGTCTCGCCGCCCTGTTTCACGACGCCGGCAAGTTCCACCAGGGCCGGTTGCATGGTGACTCCCAACCCGAGGAAGTGCACTCTGTGGGTGTCCTGCGCCGCCTGGGCGGGCAACACGGTGTGCCCGAGGCCACCATCGACGAGATCGGCGACGCGATCCTGCAGCTCTACCGAGGTGATCCCGAACCGACACCCCTGGCAAAGGTGCTCTTCGACGCCGACAACCTGGACAAGCTCGGTTTCCTGGGCGTCGCCAACTTCTTCGTCAAACGCGGCCTGAGGGGTCGGGGCGTCTCACCTGCGTTCATGGTCCAGTTCACCGTCGAGCTGACCTACGCCCGGCATGCCGAGGCATGCATGCAGACGGAGGCGGGCCGAGATTGGGCGAGACGCCGGGCGCCCCAGACTCAGTCTTTCTTCAAGGTACTGATCGACCAGCTGCGAGAGGACGGTCTCGCCGATCTCGTGATCAAGGAGATAGCACTCGACGGCCTGATGATCGACGCGGTGGTGCCCGCGGCATGTGGCTGCGGCCGGCCCCTGGTCCCCGAGATCTGGCAGGACGAAGGCATCAAGTGCCAAAAAATCCACCTCGTGCACGCTTGTGGCGACTGCGGCGAAAGCTACGAGGTTCGATTCTGCCGACCGCGATTGGCGGAGGAGGAAGACTGAGCGATTCCTAGGTCATTTATTTTGCAAAGAGCTCTGAGACTTTAGGCTCAGAGCTCTTTGCAAAAGAAATGAATAGTGGGACCTTGTCGGCTGGGCACAACCTCCCCGGTCAGGAGATCTGTGGGAGGTCGTCGAGAATTCTCTGAGCAGCAACAGCGGTGACCTTCCGGTGCAGCGGAAAGGTTTTTTCACCGGCATGAATCACGAACGCCCGTTGCAGATCGAGGCTCTCCAGAGCAGCGTGCAGCGAGCGGGTCACGGTGGGCGACGATGTTCGTTTGAACTCGAAACCCCAGCGGCGGCGACCGCGGACCCACAGCAGATCCAGCTCGGGTCCCGAATGGGTCGCCCAGAAATAACACTCATCGGGGGCCGCATCGAGATGCAATACGATCTGGCTCAGAAGAAACCCCTCCCAGGAGGCGCCGACCTTGGGGTGTCGTTCGAGGTCACGGCGGTCCCTGACATCCAGCAGTCCATGCAGGATCCCTGCGTCACGAACGTAGACTTTCGGGGCCTTGACTTGCCGCTTCTTGACGTTGGCGTGCCAGGGCCGAAGCTGGTGAACAACAAGGGCCGCTGAAAGAAGGTCGAGGTAGTGCCGAACAGTCTTGTCAGTAACGCCCAGAGCGCGACCGAGTTCCGAAGCATTCCACACCTGGGCGTGGTAATGGGCCAACATCGACCAGAACCGTGAAAGTGTCTGGGCGGATACCCGAATTCCCAGCTGCGGCAAGTCGCGTTCGACGAAGGTTCGGATGAAGTTCCGCCGCCACTCGAAGCTGATCTTGTTGGTTCGGGCCAGAAAGGACTGGGGGAAACCTCCGCGTAACCACAAACGGTTCAACCTATCACTTGTCACCTCTGACAGACCGAAGCCCTCGAGTGTGTGGAAGGCGATCCGGCCCGCGAGAGTCTCCGATGACTGGCGTAGAAGCTCGGGCGATGCACTTCCGAGAACGAGAAACCGTGCTCGGCGGGGCCTACGGTCTGCCAGCACGCGGAGAACGGGGAAGAGATTCGGAACGCGCTGAATCTCATCGATGATGACGAGCCCACGAAGGTCACCGAGTGCGAGGCGCGGATCTGAGAGCCTGGACACGTCAGCAGGGTCATCGAGGTCGAAACGCTCCCCTGGACCATTCGACTGCTCGAGGATCTGGAGGGCGAGCGTCGTCTTGCCCACCTGACGAGCCCCGAGGATGGCCACGACCGGATAGTCTTTCAACAAGGACTTCACTCTTTGGTAGTGTTGTTTGCGCTCGATCATGATTGAATGATAACAGAAATTTCGGAGGTTACGTCCGAGATTTCATCTTTTCAAATTTGCGCATCCCTTCGAAGGGTAGCGGAACGACCTGCCGCCGGGAGATCATGGGGCTGATGGATATTCGCTACGAGACGATCGACCGCGACGCAACTCCCATCGGCGTGCTCGAGCTGCGCCGTTATCGTGCGGAGAGCGGCGAGGTCGGGTACGAGATCCTCATCGATGGCAGCTTCCTGATGGCATCGCACGGCAGTCACAGCGAACGGGCTATGGCATCCCTTGCTCACGCCAGGCTGCAGCAGCCCGACAACCTGGCTGTGCTCGTCGGTGGCCTCGGCGCCGGCCACACCCTGCGCGCGGTCCTCGATCTTTCTGGAGTCACACGCATCGAGGTCATCGAGATCGGCGCCAAGGTGGTCGACTGGAACCGGCGTTACTTTGCCGAGGTGAACGGTTGGGCCGTCGATGATCCGCGGGTAGGGGTGGTGATCGGCGACGTGCTCGAACGCATCCGCGGCTGCCCAGATACCTTTGACATGATCCTCATCGATATCGACAACGGACCCGGTTGGCTGGCCGCGCCTGCCAACGCAAGGCTCTACGACGTGCTCGGTTTGTCCGACTGCCTCCGCGCACTGCGCCCGGGAGGCGTGCTCGCGGTGTGGAGCCCGCAGCCGAACCCGGACCTGGCCTCGGTACTGTCGGCCACGTTCGGGTGGGTCGAAGCTGTTGACACCGCAGCCATCGGGCGATCAGAGGGCGAGCCCGGGAGTACGATATACCTGGCGGGATTGGGAGCTGGGGCGTGACTCTACCGCAGCGCCATGCTCCACTTGGTGTTCAAGGCGGGTGTAGGATTGATTCACCATGGATTTCGAACGCGTACTCCAGACCCTCTCCACGTTCTTCCAAGAAAACGATGCCGAGTGGGGAGTGATCGGGGGTCTTGCTATGACGGTCCACGGTGCGTCGCGAACAACACTCGACGTCGACATCGTTGTAGACGGGGAGATCCAGGACCGGTTGATAGGGTTCTTACAGACGCTAGGGTATGCGACCTTGCATCGGTCAACGGGCTACTCGAACCACCTCCACGACGACCCGGACCTGGGGCGCGTTGACGTGGTGTACCTCACGGGCGATACCAGCCGCCAGATAATCGGCAGAATGCAAGCCCAAAAGGGCCCCGGGGGGGTGGAGATCCTGGTGCCGCGCCCTGAGCACCTAGCGGCAATGAAGCTGTTCTCCATTAAGAACGACCCGAGCCGTACCCTTCGGGAACTCGCCGACGTCCGGGTCTTACTCGATGTACCGGATGTCGATCGAACAGAAATCCGCAGTTACTTTCCAAGATACGAATTGGAGCACCTGCTCGGCCAACTCGATGAAGCTTGAACCGGACGACCTCAACCTCGAGCGGGACCTCCCAACCACAGCGGAGGACGTCCGAATTCTGCGCGAGCTGAGAAGAACGCGGGTTGAAGATCCGCTGATTCACGCCAATCGGCTCGTGGCGCCGAACTGGATCCTCGCCGCCGCCGCCGCACGACCAACCTTCGAGGGAATGGAGCCGTTTGAGCTGTAATCCAACCTGCTCTTTTCCTTCATGCATTTCTTTCAAAAAGGAGGGCCAAGCAATCATGCTTGGCCCTCCTTTTTGAAAGAAATGCATTGGTGAGCCGTACTGGACTCGAACCAGTGACCACCGGATTAAAAGTCCGATG
>CAZCEX010000105.1:0-10786 GCA_964497785.1 uncultured Thermoanaerobaculia bacterium
CGCAGAGACCGCAGAGAGTTTTTTCTTGTCTCTGTTACCTCTGTTTCCTCCTGTTAAAAAAATCTCGTCTCATCTTCCCTTTCGAGGAGGGCTCCCTGCGGCACACCGGGCGGCACCGAGAAGCGGCGCTGCCTCGTCGAGAATCAGATAAACGGGCATCTTCTCGACCATCCAGGACATCCTCCCCTTGGCGGTAAAGGCCCGCACGAAGGCGCCGTCCTCGAACCAGGGTCGGTTGCGGACCGCGACGCCCCCCGCCAGGTAGACACCGCCGGTGGAGCAGATGGTCAGGGCGAGGTTTCCCGCCTGAGCGCCGAAAAGCTCAACGAACAGCCGCATGGCGTCGACGCAGGCCGGATGATCCCCTGCAGCTGCCGAGACCGCCGCAGCCGCATCGTGCGAAACACTCGCAGCCACCCAGTCGTCGAAACACAGGCCAGCCCGCTCGAAAAAGAAGGAGGCGATGTTGACCAGCCCGTCACCTGAGACCACGCGCTCATAGCTCACGTGATCGAATACCTTGGCCAGATGCTCGCGCAGCTCCCACTGGAGCGGTGACTGTGGCGCAAAATCGGCGTGCCCGCCTTCCCCGGCAAAAGGAATCAGCTCTGTGCCATCGTGCACCAGGCCCGCCTGACCGAGGCCGGTGCCCGCTGCGATAACAGCCCGGTTCCCGGTTGAATTCGCGTCGCCCTCCTTGATGGTCACCAGGCCCTCGGAGGGGAGCCCGGGGATGGCCCACGCCGTGGCCTCGAGATCGTTGATCAGGCGCACCGAGGCGAATCCAAAACGGTTTTCCAAAGTTTCAGCATCGACCGTCCACTCGAGGTTCGTGACCTGCGCCGTACGACCGCTGACCGGGCCGGCAACGCCGAAGCACGCTTGGCACCCGAGAACGTGCAAACCCCGGAGGGCGGTGTGCAACAACTCGCTCAAACCACTGAACTCCGCCGATGGAAAAACCAGCTCTTCGACGAGCGTCGGCGCCCCGGCCTCGAACTCAAAGAGCCCGAGCCGAGTCTTGGTACCGCCGAGGTCGCCGGCGACGATCGGGATGTTCGGAAGAGTGCAGTCGTTCATGGATCCAGCTTACCTCGATTGGGAAGCGGATTGATCTTTCGGAAATCAGGCGCGTAGCTCGACCTCAGGGCAGCGAGACCTCTCGGCCGCCAGCAAGACTCTGGTCCCGCCGCGGCGCGCGAAGACCTTCCAACTGCGGCCCTCGTACTCAAACTCGACGCCGACCGCTGCGGGGTAAGGGATCTCAACAACACCGACCTCGGGACCCTTTTCACGGTCGAGGATCACGACCCTGGGCTCGAGCATCGTAGCTTTGGCGAGCGCCCCCATTATTTCGGCTCCTTCATATATTAAGACGGAGGAGAAACGCATTTCGTTTAGTTGGATGTTAATCCAGATCATTCGAGAAGAAAAAATGACTGATCAAATTGTGAGATCCAAGTGTCAGTTTTCTTTTCGAATGATCTGGAAAAGGCTCTTGATCTTCAATCTTTCGCCCGCTGCTGCATCGTCTCAAGATAGTCCTCGAGCTCGGCCTCGCTGGAGAAGATGGACAGGCCGGGCAGAGCCTTGACGATGTCGAAGACCTTCTCGATCTGGGGTTGCAGCCCGGTCATGACGAAGATTCCTCCCGCCCCTTCGATGTCCCTCTTGGCCTTGAGCACGACCCACAGGCCGGCGCTACTGATGAACTCCAGCTCCGTTAGGTCGAGGATGAGGGCTCGCACCGGAAGCGCAACAAGGGGTGTGAGCTCCTGCTCGAGCTGCGTTGACGAGGCTGTATCGAGCCGCCCGTTCAGGAGCACCCGAGCTCTCATCGCCTGACCGGTTCCTTCCTGCCGCTGAATCCTGATATCGAGTGCCATCGTCATTCCCTCCGCACTTTCGGGCTCGGACCCATCATAACCCGGTGGGTGAGCGCAACCACGTTCTCCCCACCCTGCCGTGCGTACTGCACTTCGTCGACGAGGGTCAGCACCAGGTGGACCCCGAGGCCGCCGGCCGGCCGTTCGTCGAGCGGAGAGTCGAGGTCCGGCATCGGCGCCTCGAGCGGATTGAAGGGCGGTCCGTCATCTCGTACCTCGACCCGCAAACGACCCTCACCACAATCACAGGTGACGAGCAACCGCGGATCGCGACCACTGAGCTTGCGCCCGTGGATGACCGCGTTGGCCAGCAACTCCTCGACTGCAAGAGCTACATCGTGAGCCCCGCGCCCGAGATAATTCGTCATTCGATCCTGGAGCTCTGCGACAACCCGACCGACATCGGCAAGGTCCGCTCCCACGCGCCAACTATCGTTCATGGCTTGACCTCTGTCCAGAGCCGCCGCACCGCCAACAGGGCCACGTCATCACTTTGAGCCGCCTGCCCGCGGTGGCTCGCAACCGCCGCCATGACCGACTCGGCGAGGGCAGCAGCGCTGGACGTCTGCGAATGAACAAGGTGGTCTTGCAGGGCCTCCTCGGTGAAGAGCCGATCGGCCTCGTCGAGAGCCTCGGTCACGCCGTCGGTGTAGAGCAGCAGGGTCGCCCCAACGGAAAGAACATGCTGTTGCACCTCGTAGCGAGCGCCGTCGAAGAGACCGAGGGGAAGGCCATTCTCGCCTTCCCAAGCCGAAACCCTGCCCCCCACCTCAACTGCCAGTGGCGGCAGGTGGCCGGCGTTGACACACCGCGCCTCCCCGGTATCCGTATCGAGGACCGCGAGCAGAACGGTGACGAAGACGTAGCTGTCGTTGCCTTCGGCGAGCACCCGATTGACCCGTTTGACCGCCGCCGCCGGGTCATCGATCTCACGCGCGGCCATGCGCAAAAGGGCCGACACCCTGGCCATGAACAACGAGGCCGGCACACCCTTGCCCGACACGTCGCCGATGATCAGGCAAACACGGCCCGGGCCCACCGAGAAGACGTCGAAGAAATCACCGCCAACCTGGCGTGCCGGCTCGAGCACCGCGGCGATGTCCAGTCCCGACTGCTCCTGGAGACCGAACGGCGCGGTCGGCATCAGGTTCATCTGGATGTCGCGTGCGATCCGCAGCTCAGAATCGATCTGCTCCTGCGCAGCAACCATTTCGGCCCGCTCCTGGATGGTCCGCTTGAGCGAGCCCTGCATCGCGCCGAAGGCCCGGCCCAGCCTTCCGACCTCGTCCCTGCGATCGGCGGCCGGCGGCTCAGCCTCGAGGTCGCCGCCGCCAACCGTTGCCGTAAAGGCCGCCAGCTTGCGCAGAGGGCGGGTGATCGAGCGTGCAACGACGACCACCATCGCAGTGATAAGAACCACTCCCAAGGCGCCGAGCCCGAAGAGCACGGTCGAAAGCCATAGGAGCTCGCCCAGGACCTCATCGCGCGGGAAGAAGAGACCGACTGTCCAGCCCGAGGACCGCAAGCGACGGAAAACGAGCCACCCCTCGTCGCCGGTGACGATGCTTCGGTGCTCGACGACCCCGGACTCCATGCGTTTGAAGAGCCCGGAGGCATGGAACAGGCTGGTCGAGTCTCGAGCCCTGGCCAGCGACTCGAGGGTCTCGTTCATCACGACCTCACGCTCGGGGAATGCCATGAAGGCGCCGGCCTGCGACACCAGAAAGGCATAGCCGGTTTCGGCAATCGGGATCGATCCGACAGCCTCCTGGAGATCCGTCAAGGCGACGTCAGTCGTCACGATACCCGCCAGCGTTCGAGCGTCGCCGTCAGCACGCCACAGAGGCACCGCAAAGGTCGCCATCAGGACCTCACCGCCGCCTTCGTCGAAGTAGGGCTCCGTCCACACCGGCGACGCCGCAGCTGCGGCATCGCGATACCAGGGCAGCTCCAGGTAGTCGTAGCTCAACGCCAGGTCGCGAGTCGTGCTCGTCTCACCGACCCGGAAGCAGTACGGCGCAAACCGAGGCCGCCCTTCAAAAGCCCCCTCCGCGAAGGCGATCGCCGATCCGAAAACGTCGCTATTCGCCCGCAGGACCGAGCACGCCGCCCCTTCGACAGTCTCCTCGGACAAGGGGATGTCTTCGAGAACGCTCGCGATTTGCACCGCAGCCTGCTCGACCCGGTGCAGCACACGGTCGAGGTTGCCTACCGTCGCTTCGACCTGATTGCGGCCGTTCTCCAGGACCAACCGCTCGGTAACATCGAGGGCGACCCAGCGCCCATACAGCATCAACGGCACGGCAACGAAAAGACCCGACCCGAGCACCACCACAACAAGGTGCGTGCGCAGGCTCCGGAAGCCTCTCATGATCGATCTCCTGCCGATCGCCCGTCGCAGTGCCCAACCAGGTTCATCAACTCAAGGTTAGCCGGTCGTTGACAGTGAGGAAAGGCGTGGACAGACCGGAGAACCGGAGAAACCCCGCCCCGACGGGACGTGCCGGACATAAAATTGTGCCGGAGGGACTCGATCCCATGCGGTCGCCTACCGCACAATATTCATGTCGGGCACTCCCCGGGGAGCGCTCTGCGGCGGTGATCTCCAGCCTGTGAGGGCTTGCCAGGGCGAAGTTCATTATTCATTTCTAATCCTTCCAATCCGGCATGCTATCGTCAATGAGAGCACAGCGATACCACGCCGCACCTCGAGACGCGACTTCCTGAAGGCCGGCGCCGCCGGGATTTCTATGGCGCCGTTTTTCGACGGCTGTCCCGGCCCCGAGAGCCAGAGCGAGGAACCTCGCTGGTTGCTTCTGCCAGCAGTGCGGCGAGTGCCTTCGCCAGTGCCCTGCCAGCCAGGACGTACCGACCCTGATGCCCTGCTAGACTTCTGGAATCAGATCGAGGGGAAGGCCGGCGCCGTGCCGGCTCATTGGAGGGGCGCGAGTCGTGGGACCGGAAACGGGTACGAAGACGAACCTTGATGCCTGTCTGTCCTTCCCCTTTCGGGTGGGCGGCTTCGAGGCCGTCAACGAGATCGGTCGCGGCGGCATGGGCATCGTCTTCCGCGCCCGCGACCTCGAGCTCGGCCGCCAGGTCGCCCTTAAACGACCCCTGAACGATCTGTCCGAGAAACCCCGCGTGCTGAAGCGCTTCATGCGCGAGGCGCGCACCGCGTCGCAGATCATCCACCCCAATGTCGCCACCATCTTCGAGGTCTTCGAGCACGACGGTGCCCCGTGGCTCGCTATGGAGCTCGTCGAGGGCCGCAAGCTCGCCTCCGTGCTCGCCAGTGACGGCGCCCTACCCCTCGAGGACGTCGTGCGCCATGCTGAAGGCATCGCCGACGCCCTCGACGCCGCTCACCGCTGCAAGATCCTCCACCGCGACATCAACCCCAACAACGTCATCATCGGCGACGACGGCCGCGCCCGCCTCACCGACTTCGGCATCGCCCGCGTCTTCGAAGAAAAGCACGTGCCGGGCATGACGGTCACCGAAGAGGGCATGGTCGTGGGAACCCGCGGCTACATGTCCCCCGAGCAGGTGCTCGGTTATACCCTCGACCCGCGCAGCGACATATTCAGCCTCGGCCTGCTCCTTTACGAGATGTGTGCCGGCCGACCCGCCTTCAAGGCCACCGGAACGGGTGAGTGGATCGACGCCCTCCTCCACCGCGAACCGACCTCACTGACCTCGATCGACCCGAGTCTGCCCGAAGACCTCATCCAGATCGTCGAGAAGGCGACCGCCAAAAAGACCGACGCGCGATTCCAGACCGCCGCCGAGATGCGCGACGCCCTGCGCATCCTCAGACGCTCGGTCGAGTCGACAGAGTTTGCCCTCACCACCGTCGCCGACCGGCGGAAACGACGGCGTTGGCAGCTCGCTTCAGTGGCTGCTGCCGTTGTCGCCGGCGGCGCACTCACTGCCGGCTGGCAGCTCGTCAACGGGTCATCGGGGGCCGGCCTCGCCGCAGGCTGGTCGCCGCGCAAACTGACCAACAGTCCCGGATGGGAGGGAGAGCCCGCGCTCTCCCCCGACGGCAGCCTCGTCGCCTACACCTCGGACGAGGCCGGCAGCCCCGACATCTGGCTCATGGACGTCAAGGGCGGCGAAGCTCTGCAGCTCACCAGCCACCAGGCATCCGATCGTGCACCAGCATGGCTGCCCGACGGCAGCGCGATTGTCTTCGTCTCCAACCGCCTCGGTGACCCAAGCGTATGGCAGGTACCACGACTCGGCGGCACGCCGACCGAGATTCTCCCCAACGCAGAAGGCCCGGCCGTATCGCCGGATGGCTCGAGCATCGCCTACGTTCGAAAAAACGAAACCGAAGACCGGCGCATCGCGATCTCGCCGCTGAGCGACCCGAACACCATGCGCTGGTTGACCGGGCCCGAGAACGGCGCCTGGGAGCACACGAGCCCCGCCTGGTCTCCGGACGGGCTCGAGATCGTCTTCTTCGCCTACGACGGCCTCGGCGTCGTTTCCGTTATCGGCAACCGCTACCGCAAGCTGACCCCGGAAGCCACCCTTGACCGCGAGCCGGCGTGGGGCAGCGACGGTCGCTACGTCTACTTTTCCTCCGAAAGGGAAGGCACGACGGCCCTGTGGCGAATCGCGTCGAGCGGCGGTCCGGCAGAGCGACTCACCATGGGCACGGGGCCCGAGCGTCGACCGGCGATCAGCTCCGACGGAAGCCGCATCGCCTACGCCACCCTCCGCGAAGGCGAAGACGTCATGGTCCTCGACCGCCAGACCGGCCGCTCGTGGAGCGTGCCCGATCGAGGAAGCGAAGCCCATCCGGCCCTGGCGCCCGATGGTGGAGCGATCGCATTCATCTCCGACCGCTCCGGCAGCAACGCACTCTGGCTTCAAGCTCTCGAGAACGGTGCGCCGAAGGATGCCGCCCGCCGGGTCACGACCGATGCTGGAAGCCTTGCCTGTCCTGAATTCTCGCCGGACGGGCGCTGGGTGGCCGGATTCCGAGGAGATGCCTCCAGCAGCCACGTCTGGGTCATGGCCGTGGATGGCGGCCGCCCCCTACAGTTCACCGATTTCGAAGGCGAGAACTTCCACCCGACGTTCTCACCCGACGGCAATCGCCTCGCCTTCATCTCGAACCGCAACGGCGGCCAGCACGTGTGGGTTGCGCCGATCGTAGAGGGTAAACCGGCGGGTCCGCCCGAGCAGGTGACCTGGGGAGAGTCGTCCGACCTCTTCCCGGTGTGGCTGCCCGACGGGGAACGCATCGCGTACGTCGGCTCATCCGCCGGTGAATCCGAGGTGTGGGTCGTCGAGGCCGACACCGGCGCTCCGGCGACTCAAGTTACCCGCGGCGCCCAGGCCGAACATGCCGAGTGGGATGCTCTCTCCGAGACATTGCTGGTGAGCGGATGGTGGCGATCCGGTCGACTCGAGATCCGGCACGTCGACCTCGGTGACGGATCGATACGACCGCTCGACCCCGCCATCGCCTTCGGAACCCTCGCCGAGTACGCCCTGTTTTCTTTGAGCGCCGACGGTCGGTTCATCGCATGGGCCCGGCACACCGCCACCGGAGACATATGGGTCGCCGACGTCGCTGCAGGAAGCTTATAAAGCCATGACCAAATAGGAGGAGACATGACAAACGGAACAGAGCCCGAAACCAGGACAATCAAGGTCGCGAACCTCATCGACGCGCTCAACTACATGGGAGAGTGGTGCAACGCGCTCGCCCAGGTCCTCGAAGGCCACGGTCGTGACAACGAGATCACGATCACCCCCGAGCTGCATGACAAGGTATTCAAGAAGCCGCCGCAGGCCTTCAATCAGTGCCCGTAGCCGGCAAGGCGCCGCGGGCCCCTGAGTCCCGCAAACACATCGACGGCCTGACCGCGGTGCTCTCCACCGCGTGTAATGTTCGTTGCGCCTATTGCTTCCAGACGGAGCGAGACGGCGCCGTGATGGCCTGGGGGCTATTGTGCAGGGCGGTCGAGCTTCTACTCGAGCACGGCAATGACGGGGCATACCTCAACATCACAGGCGGTGAGCCCATGCTCGCCCTGCCGCTGATTCGCAGGCTTGTCGCCTATCTCGACGAGCGAAGACCCGAACGCCGTCGATTGCCCATAGCGATCGCCACCAACGGACTCCTCCTCGACCGCGAGACCACGCGCTTCCTGGCCCGCAACCGCTTCGACGTACGCCTGAGCTTCGACGGCCTCGCACAGGATCAGCGCGCACCCGATTCCTTCGGCCATATCGAGGCGACCGTGCTGCGCATACGGCGCGAAGAGCCGACGCTCTTCCACGAGGGTCTGACCATCGTCTACACCTTGACCTCGGCCAACGTCGGCCTACTCGGGGACTCGGTCGCCTACCTGCTCGGCCTCGGCTTGCCGTCGATCGAGGTCTTCCCCATCTCGACCCACGACCCCGGTTGGAACGACGACACGACCGACGAGCTCGAGCGCCAGTGGGTCCGGGTGATCGACCTCAGCCTCAAACACCTGCAACGCACCGGCGCCGTGCCTTTAAAGATGCTGCAGGACCGCCCACAACCTGCCGCCCGGGACGCCGCTTTGTGCAGCGCCGGCCGCGGTCGCAACCTGCTCGTCGACGTCGACGGCACTGTCTACGGCTGCACCATGCTCGCCCGCTCCTACCAGCAACTGCCCGAACCGTGGCAGCAACGCCTCTACCCACGCAATGCCCCACACATCACCGATCCGGATGTGCTCGACCGGCTCGCGGCAGCAGCCGAGTCGGCGTGCAAGACGGGCCTCTTTCACCACCGAAACCTCAAGTACTCGAGCTTCGGCCAGTGCACCGACTGCCCCGCTATCGACAGCTGCATGACCTGCCCGGTCGCCACTACCTACATCCCCGGCAATGACGACCCCCACCGGGCGCCAGACAACCAGTGCGCTTTCAATCGGGTCGTGCACAACCACCGCGATCGTTTCCCGGCACGATCCACGGCCATCGACATGCTCTTCGGCGATGCGCCGATGCCTACAGCGATGACGGATATCGTGGGGTGAGTAGGGGCAGGTTCGAAACTCTACAGAAAACGAAGGGTGCGGGTTTACCCCGCATCCCCCGTACGGTTGGCACGAACACGTCGGTGCGGTCTGCCAGAGCGACGTTCTCCGCAGCCCCGGTCTTCGTTCTCGACCCTTGAGGGAGAGAGCGGAGACCGTCACGGCGTAGCCTTGCGAAGCCGGACTGCTCGTTTCGGCAAGCATTCAGGCTCGAGAACTTCTCCGAAGACGTCAGGTGTCGGGTCGCCACGATCATGAGCTTCCGAGAATCGGACCACCTGCGGGATCACTGAACGGCTTCGTTGTTGTTCTTGGCGTTTTGGGGTGCTCCGTCTTTACCTCTGCGTCCTCTGCGCTCTCCTGGTCAATTGTGTTCCCTTGCCCCGCAGACGGGACGCCTGCTACCACAATCCCGGACTCGGGCGTCATGTCGATAGACTGCCAACTGCCCTATTTTGTGATTTTTGCGCCTTTTTGTGGCTATTCCTTCTTCGCGTTTCCTTTGCGTTCTTGGCGTCTTCGCGGTTCCCTTTCTCAACGCCTCACGAGAGCATCGAGATCCGGCGCATTGGTGAAGAACTGGAACTCGATCAACCGTCCTTCGGGATCACGGGCGAAGAAGTTATAGATCGGGTAGTTGGCATTCTCGGTCGGCGGGCCGATGGCGCGGTCGGCGAATCGGCTGTAGGCCTCATCGACGGCCGCGCGATCTTCGAGCACGAAGGTCAGGCACGTCTGGGTCTCGGCCTCCTCGCGCTGACAGAAACCAAAGAGAAAGGTGCCGAAGCGGAAGATGCGGCAGTCCTGCTGGTCCATCCACAGATCGCAGCCGACCTCGTCGACGTAGAAGCGCTCGAGCACGTCGAGCTGGGTGGTCGTCCAGAAAACGATGCCGGTGGTGATCGGATCAGTGCCCATTGGCGCCTCCTCGAGGGTGGTGTCGCAGCATCCGAAAGCCAGAGCCACAATGACGAGCGAAACAACGAAGACCGTTCTCATGATGTGATTGTAGAACGGCGCGGGTCAACTCGTTCCCCGTGCCTGATTGTGGCGGCGGCCGTCCCGGCTGCCTTTTGGGCAAGGGCCGTCAGGCCCCGGACTTACTGCCTGCAGGCAGTAGCCTCTTTCCGCCTCCTTTGCGCCTTTGTGTCTTTGCGTTTCAAATGCCCTATATTGCCTTTCGGCTGCTGACCACAATCAACCAGTCTCAAAACCCCACGACGCTGTTTCTCGTAGCACACGCATGGAAACAACGAGCCGGCCACAACGACTGTCGGTGATCAGCTCTTCGAAAGGGGCACGAATGATGAGGAAAAATCTTGTCGCAATTGGTGTTTGCATTGCTCTCCTGGGCGCCTGGGGGATCGAGGCTCAGGACATCAACGTGCTGGTGATCGTGCCTCAGTACTACGGGGCGAATACGAACTTCTACCTCGACGACTTCGAACGTTTCGGTTGGACCGTTACTTTCGCCGGTACGGAGGCTGTCATGCAGCCGTGCCCGGCCTATGGCGGACCGCGGGGATGCCTGCCGATCGCGGTCGACGTGCAGATCACCGACATCACGGACCTCACGCCGTACGACTGCCTGGCGATCATGCCCGGCAGCATGAACGTATCGAGCCCCTACCGCGACCTCGTCATCGATGACGAAGCCCTTGCTCTCGTCAATCGCGCAGTGGACGAAGGTCTGGTCGTTTTTGCATCGTGCGGCGGGGTCAGAGTGCTCGCGGCAGCCGATGTGCTCCAAGGGGTCGAGGTCACAGGGCACTCGCGTTACCAGGGCAGCTACAGCACCGCCGGCGCCATCTATCTCGGTTCCGGAATACCGGCGGTCATCGACGGCAACATCGTCACCGCCACCCG
>CAZCEX010000106.1:0-10764 GCA_964497785.1 uncultured Thermoanaerobaculia bacterium
GCACGCGCGATGGCGCCTGAGTATCCATTCATCAGGGCCAAGGTCACGACCAAGGCCATGGTCGCGAGAGCGATGCCGAAGAATGCAGCGAGGGCTGTACCACGCAACAGCACACCAACCCGCCGGCGCAGGAAACGGAGAGCGAGGTCGAACTCCAGAATCATCGTCGCAGTGTAGCCCAAAAAAAACGGGACGCCGAAGCGCCCCGCAATCGAATCAGATTCGAATTATTCGTACTGGGTTCCTTCGGGATACTGGATGAAGACGCCGTTACCGCTGATGATGTCGCAGTCGAAGTTCTGGGTCTTGGTATCGATGTCAGGAAAGGTACCAGCTATACGGTCCTTCGCGTAGGAGACCAGTGTGTAGTTGCTCCCGGCGGCGTCTGTGACGAACCAGTAGACTCCACCCCATCCGTCCCTACTCGGGAATGTCTTGATGTAGATCGGGGAAATATATGCCGCCAGCCCTTGGATGTCGGTCAAGGCACGAGGATAGAAGGCGTTGTCCGTACCGTAGGCGCCAACCGCAGTGGCAACGGTCCGCATATCGGCCATGGTGCGCTTCTGGCGTCCACGATGGATCGCGTTCAGCAGGTTGGGGATCGCAATCGCGGCAATGATGCCGATGATTGCAACCACGATCAAGAGTTCGATGAGTGTGAAACCTTTTTGTCTCCGCATATGGGTCCTCCTTTTAGATCCAGTTGGATTTTATAGCAAGAGGCATGCCACCCCTGAGCCTTGTGCCCGCAACCCGAGAGGTCGCAAAGCGTCACGCATGAACCTAACGATGACGCTGAACGTCATTTCCAAAGCCCCTCCTTACCGTGCCACCTGTGTTTCGGCGCCCAGATACCCGGCCAAGCAACCGGCGCTGTCACCCGCATCGTTGCCGCCTGGCACCAGTAGTCGTAAGCGAGGCCGTCCCGCGCGTGGATCGCAACATCGGTGGTGTAACGGCCGGCGGCGAGCGGTACCCCGTCGTATACGCACACCACTTCACCGTCACCGTCGAGTCGGGTTGGGCGAAGGCCGTCGAGATCGGTATTGTGCCCACCGACGAGCGTGCCATCCTCAGCATGCCAGGCGACTCCGAAAACAAAGTCCTTCACCGGGCGCACAACCCTGTAGCGAATCCTGATTTCGGCGCCCGTACCGCTGGCTACCAACTGAACCGGCCGCCCATCTGCTCGGATGTCGACCGCGAGGATCTCAACATCGCCGTTGCCCCACCTCTTGCCCTCCTCCAGCACCCTCACCGGTGGCCGGTCGTCTTCGGCCTCAGTACATTCATGAGCGATGTCACCTCGGTAGCGGGCAATGACCGTGTCCGCAGGACCATCGGCGACCATCTTGCCCGCTTCCAGATACAGTGCTCGATCGGCAAAGGCCGCCGCGAGGTCGAGATCGTGGGTCACGAGAATCTGAGTCACGCCCCGCCGCCGCATGCGCGCCAGGCGATCGAGGCAACGCGCCGTGAAAACCTGATCGCCCACCGCGAGCACCTCGTCGATGAGGAGAATGTCGGGGTCGACAGCAACCGCAACGGCGAACCCAAGACGTACGTACATGCCCGACGAGTAGGTTTTCACCGGCATGTCGATGAAGTCACCGATGTCGGCAAAGGCCGTGATCTCGTCCATTCGCAGCTCGATCTCGTCCCTGGTCAGACCGAGGAGCATGCCGTTGATCATGACGTTTTCGCGGCCAGTGATCTCCGGGTGGAAGCCTGCTCCGAGCTCGATCAGGGCCGTGATCCGTCCCTCAGATGACACCGATCCCGTGGTCGGTCGCAGGATTCCACCGGCCAGCTTGAGCATCGTCGACTTGCCCGATCCGTTGGGGCCGACGACTGCCACGACATCACCGGGTCTGACCTCGAAATCAACTCCGGCAAGGGCAATATGATCCGTCGCCGTATCGCGTTTTCGCTTGGCCCGGCGACTGAACAGCGCACCCTTGACGGTCTCATGTCCAACCCGCCGTCCACGCCACCGAAAGGCCTTGGTAACGTCTTCGAACCGAAGGGTCCCGGGCTTCACACGGCCTCCACGATCGTATCGCGCAGGCGAGCGAAGATCGCGGTCCCCAACAGCCACCCAACCACGCCCACTCCCAGGGCCGTTGCCGCCGTCGTGGGTTCCGGAATACGGCCCACGAAAGCGAGATCGCGATACACGGTGACGAGGCTCGCGAGAGGGTTCAACCTGAGGATTAAAAGGAGGGTGGGATGCAGATCCAACCCATCAAGACTGTAGATGATGGGGGAGGCAAAAAACAGCAGATTGAGCAGGTGACCGACGAGGTCCCGCAGATCCCGGAAGTGAACCGCGCCCGCGGCCACAGCCGCAGCCACCCCACCTGCGAGGAGAAACCAGGGAACGATCGCCAAAGGCAGCAACAGAATCGTCCATGGGAAGGGGTGCCACCCGGCAACAGCGGCCACGGCCATCGCGGCCACGAGCACTGGCAGAGCAAGCAGGTGGTGGAAAAGGTGTGACAGCACCGTCACCGCAGGGAAGATCTCGGGCGGGCACATGACTCGAGCAAGCAGTGGGCCGTTGTCCACCATGGTGATCGATGCGTCGAGCACCGTCCCGGAAAAGAAAAGCCATGGCAGTAAACCGGCAAAGAGAAATAACGGGTAGGGGTGTCCGCCTGGAAAACGCGGCTGGAAAACCGTCGTGAATACAACGGCATAGACGAGGAGCAGCAGCAGAGGGTTGAGCAACGACCAAAAGAAACCAAGAGCCGAGGCCCGGTAGCGGGCGATCAGCTCGCGTCGAACGAGAACCTGGATCAGTGCTCGGTGACGCCACAACAGCGCCAGGTGATTTGTCAATTGCGAGGCCCTCCGCCCAGATTCCTCACCCCTCCGAGATCAGGAGGGCTTGCACCTGGCGCAGAATCCTCTTGCGTTCGGTATCCAGGTACCGCCGATAGGTCTGAACCTGGCCGTCCTTGAAGATGAACATCTTCGGGTAGTGCTTCACGTCGCCGTAGTCGTCAAAGAGTATCGGGCCCGTCACGCCCATGAAATCAGTCACACCGAAATGAAGTGCCTTGTTGATCTCAGAAGTGTCAGGCGGGTCGGCAATGGCAAAGACGAGAATAGCCACCCTCATGGCATCGTAGCCATGGGCGGCGAAGACATCCGGCGCCCGCTGGTAGGTGTCCATATAGCGGTTGACGAAGGATACGACCGGCTCCTTGTCGGATGTGCGGTCGAAAGGAGGCAGCGGAAAAAGCACACCCTCCGCGTCGTCTCCCGCACTTTTGATCCCCTCGCTCGTGAAAAAAGCGGATGTCGTGACGATCCGGCCACCAAAGTCAACGGAGCGAAGCTCTCTGATCGCCTCGACGATCTCGGTACTGTAGCCGATGATATACACCGCCTGGTATTCGTCCTCTCGCAGCGCCGCCCGCAGCTCGTTCCGCCACTCGGCACTTTCAAGGTCGACCGTAGCACCGACCCCGCCACCCATATTCCCCTCGTATTGGTTCCTGAACTCGGGCTCGATTCCACGAACGTATTCGGAGTCTCCCAGGAGCAGGAGCACGTTGGAAGCCCCAAGACGGTCGACTATGAACTTGCCCGCCGTGTGACCTTCGAGCTCGTCCGAGGGATAAATCCTGAAGAATCTCTTGCTCAGCTTCGACAGGTCCGGCGCGGAGGCAGAAGGAGAGAGGCAGATCACGTCGGTTTCGTCGATCACCGGTATCAAGGCGCGAGCCTCGGTACTGGTTGCGCCGCCGAGGATGATCTTGGCGCCTTTCTCCTCGACCAAGCGACGATACTCGGTCACCGCTTTTGCGGGATCCGATTCCGAATCTGCCCACACGACCTCAAATTCGGCTGGCAGTTCCCCTTTCGCTCGGGCGTCGGCGAGGGCCAGACGCATGCCGCTCTCGATGCTCTCCCCATATCCGCTGGTCAAGCCGGTGACCGGTAGCACCACTCCCACCACAGGCTTCGTTCCGCACCCCGAGAGTGCGAATGCGGCAATCACCGCCATCAGGATCGAGATCGAACGACGGCCAGCCATGGCGCCACCTCCCCTTCCAGTTGCAAAGTCTGCGTCGTCGAGCCGCCTCATCCGTGGCCCGTGCCCCGAACGAGGGGACGAAGGTGGGACCCGATCGGATCATTCATCTCGGCACCGACTTTGCCAGAGTAGCACAACCCCCACCAACAGGGCGGTTGCTCCGGTTAAGAGCCATCATTTTCAAGAAGAAGCGAGTAAAGACTCCGGCGAGTCATTCGCAGTTGTCGCGCCGTCGCGCGCAGCGCTTCGCGGCGATCGCCGAGCGCGGCCACATTGTCCCGATACAGGCTCTTCGCCTCGTCAGCAGTCGGCTCCTCTCCCGTGCCGGCGTCATCGGGAACCGGGCCAACTACCAGAACATACTCGCCGCGCGGTGAGCCGGCCTCTTTGCCCGCCACAAGCTGATCGAGGGTACCGAACTCTGCCCTCTCGTATCTTTTGCTCAGCTCTGCTAGCAGCGTCGCGGGCCGGTCGCGGCCCATCACATCACGAACATCTGTGAGCTCGCCGCTGAGCCGATGGGGAGAGAGAAACAGCACCAGGCTCCCGGGAATATTGGTGAAGGCCTCCAGCTTGCGCCGGCGCGTCCCCGAACGCGGCGGCAAGAAACCGACCAGCGTTGCCGGAAGCGGCGGCTGGCCGGAGGCGGCCAAGGCGGCGGTGAAAGCGGACGGTCCCGGCACGCTGGCGACCTTGAGCCCCTCTTCACGGACTCTGCGGACGAGGAGAAAACCGGGATCGGAGAGAACCGGCGTCCCCGCATCGCTGACGATGGCGATGTCATTTCCGCCGTGCAAAGCCTCAAGGACCGAGGGTAGAACTTTCGATTCGTTGTGCTCGTGCAGGCTGCGCAGGCGACCGCTAATCTCGATGCCGAGCCCAGTCAAGAGCCGCCGGGTTCTCCGCGTATCCTCTGCCAGGAGGAGATCGACTGCCGCCAGAACCTCCTCGGCACGGCGGCCGAGATCGGCCAACGTGCCGATCGGCGTCGCCACGATCCACAATATTCCCTTTTGTTCAGTCACCGTCTTGCACTCCATGTCGCAGCCCGCACCCTGCACGCGTTCCCCATTGTGGACGATCCATCCCACGAATTTCCATCTCAAGGCGCGTCAGCTATCATCGAACAGGTGAAGGTAGGCTAAAGAAACCCCATGCGACACGGCGGCATCATTGGGTTCACCCTGGTGGCGATGTTTTCACTCACGAGGCAACTCCTCCCTCTTGGGCTCATCCCGGTCGATGAGGTGCTGGCCGTGATCGACAGGACGCCGATCCTGCGATCCGATCTTGAGCTCGCCTCCCTTGTCGGCTTCGGCGTCGAAAGAAACCGGGACTTACCGGCGGGGGAGCACGACAGCAATCTTCTCGATGCCAGGATTCGTCTCGAACTCCAGTTTCATGACCTCGCGGGTTCCGGGGCGGTGCAACGCCTCGATGTCAATGTCGCCGGTCGTGTCGAGGCCATGGTGAACCAGGCCGGTGACGAGGGTTCTCTCCGTCAGAAGCTCGCCGACAAAGGCCTCGCCTGGGATGATCTTGAAGCCCTCGCCCTGCGCATCGAAGCGACGCGGGCCTGGGTCGAAGAACGCCTCAGACCGCGGATCACGGTATCGATGAAGGATGTCGAAGAAGCATATGAAAGGCTCGTCGTTGCGCCCCTGCGGGAAAGCAGCGAAACGCCCCCCTCCATGACCCGTGTTCACGAGCGGTTGCTGGCCGTGGTAGAGGAAGAAAAGCTCAACGTCGAGATCGACCGCTGGGTTGAGCGCTGCCGCGAGCAATATCAGGTCCTTCGATACGCTCCCTGAGCATGGGCCGGTAGACCTCAGAGGAAACGAGCACATCGGCCGTATATCCACGGGTTGCGTCGAAGGTCACTGTCAGTACGAACCGGGCGGCATCACACTGGTCACCACACTGGTCGAGCCACAGGCCAGATTGAGCCTCTCCGGCGTTGTAAGCGGCCACCGCTGCGGGGCTGAATCCGTCGAAGACCCCGCTCAACCGACCCAGCTCTGCCGACCCCAATTCGAGACTTGTCGCCGGGTCGAAGAGATCCTCCGGGAGCGGCGCCGGCAGCCCGAGTCTGGCGGCCACATTCGTCGCAGTTCGCGGCATGATCTGCATGAGTCCTCGGGCGCCGACTCGAGAAAGAACCGTTGGGTCCCACCGGCTTTCTTCACGCGCAACGCCAGCCACCAGAGCTGGGTCGACTGCTCCTGCCGCTGCTGTTCGCATAAGGGCCTCCGGAGTTGGAAGTGGGTACAGTGCCGACACCAGAGAGTCCGAGTACATCTGCGGTGGGATATCAGCACCCCTGGACCTCCATCCGGCATCCGCGGTGCGAATGGCCCTGGCGGAGTTGCCGGCGTCGAGAAATGCAGATGCCGACCACAAGATCTCACGCGCAGTTGCGGCAGGAAATCCGCCGGGATTCCAACGAACCGCCTGCTGACTGAGCCCGAGGTCCCAGAGCTGTCCGGCGACGCCCCGCGGTTTCGGCTCGGGACCCGCCAGCGGGCGAAAGCTGCTGACCATTCGCCGAATCTCCGCATATCGAGCCGGATCCGGTTCGAGCACGGCCAAGCGGACAAGGTCGCGACGGCCGGTCATCCCCCCTTTCCCAATACCGTTGGAACGATTCAGACGCCACAGGTCCAGAGCCTCGGTGGGAAGGCTGGACATCACCTGCCGCGCCTGCAATCCCCAAAAACCCTCCAACTCGCCAGCCACACCTTCGAGTCGATCGACCGCGTCGGTCGCGCGCCCGGCACGAACGAGCACCGCAGCCTCGAGCACACGCGACGGCCCCCGCCACGGTTTCCGCGAGACCTTTGAAAGCATCGCCAGTGCGTTTTCCCAGTCGCCCTCTCCCAGGTAGTGAAGGGCGACCAGCAATCGTCCCCGCGCCCGGTTGCTGCTGCGTTCGACCCTCGCGATTCCCGCCTCGGCGAGATCCAACCTGCCGGTCCTGAGCCGCAATCGGGCCAAGAAAAGTCGGCGCGAATCGGTCGTTTCGGCGATGACGGCTCGGCGCGCCGCCTCGACTGCCTCGTCGACCCGGCCTGCCAGCTCGAGCGTACGGGCCAGGTGAACCTCGAGCTCGGCGTGATTCCGCTTCTGTGTCGTCATGCCGAGAGCCCGGCGGTACCAGAGCGCAGCGGTCTGCCAATCGTCCACTCGAAAGGCACATCGCCCACGCAACAGCGCGACCTCCCACCCGGGGACCCCTTTGAACGAGCCACCCGCCAAGCTCTCGAGCCGAGGCGCCGCCTCGTCGTAGAACGCATGTCGGTACAGGCTCCGCGCCACCAGCCACCCCTCCGCCTCTGTGAGGTCTGAAAGGGACTCGAGACGACGTGCAGCCGCCAGTGCGGCGCCGTCACCGGAGTTCTCCCGGATCAGAGCCACCAGCCGCCGACGACCGTCCTGGGTTGTCACATCAGCGATCGCGCCCTGGAGCTTGCGTCGCAACGATCGCGGCACCCGTTTCGCGAGTCGTTCGACGTCTTTTCGTTGTTGGCCCGTGATTGCAGGACCAGTGGTTCGTACTGTGATGTCAACGGCGACCTCTCGCAGCTCTGGCGTGCCCGCACGTTCGAGCGTCGGCAACACCAGATCGAAAGCCGCCTTGGGATCACTGCCGACGAGCGCCTCCGCGAGTTCTACCCGCGCCACCTCGGCCAGACCTCCGCCGGTTGCAGCCCTCTCCAAGAACTCGATCTCGGCAGCCCTCTCCCCAAGGTCCCGAGCCAGTGCGGCGGCGACCAACGCCTCGGTTTCGCCAAGGGGCAGCTGTTGATGGCGGCGCAAGACCGCCGCCACGCGATTATGCGGATCGGCGGGCGACAGCTCATCGAGCAAGGCGCCACCGACAGCCCCCGCAATACCCAGAACTAGAAAGAGAACCAGTCTCGTCTTTGACATCTCACCATCCTAACCCGGAGACTCGCGTAATGCCCGTTACAATCTCCCTATGGGTCAACGCCACCGCAGATCCGCCGGATTGCCTCGCCCCCTCACACTCATCGCGGTGACAACCGGCGCCATCCTGTGGACCCTGAACAGGATTCACAGTGTCAACAATCTGTCCGACCAGGGCTATTTCGCCAAGTATACGGACCTTGCCCAGCGGGCGCTGGCCGGCGACCTGCCGCTTGACCGCCTCGGCGATGTGAGCACCGGTTATCTGTGGACGATCGCCTTGCTGAGCGGCCCACTCGGGCTTGACCCCCCAGCTATTCGAACGCTGCAGATCGTACTGGTGACCGTCGCCGCCCTTGTGTGCGGCGCGGCGGCCTGGAAGCGTTGGGGCGCCGGAGCGGGGCTCGCCACGATCGGGGTCATCTTTTTGAGCCGCGGCGCTCTGCTGAATGCGACGGAGATCGAACCGGAGACCATAATCCTGCTCCTGGTATCCGCGGCCCTCTCGCTGATCGTCGCCCACCAGGGACCGGCAACGACGGCGGGGGTTGCCGCCCTTCTCGGCCTAACGGCCGTCTTCAGGCCGTCAACGCTGCTGCCAACGGTCCTGGTTGCGATTTTCGCTGTGCTCTCCGCCGAGCCACGTTCCCGTATCCGTACCGCGACTACCTTTTTCGCCGGCGTCGCTACGCCGCTCGCCGTCGCCAGGGGCATTACCTTTGTCCTGGTTGGATTCTGGCCTCCGGCAATGAACCCGGGAACCGTATTCTACGAGGGTTGTAATCCCGCAGCGACCGGTTACCTGGGAGAGGCGCCGGCCGTCGTCAAGAACGTAGAATATGGCCTCGGGCTCCCCGATGGCTTGCACGTCGCCTACCGCACGGTGGCGGCCCGCGCAACGGGGACCGAACCGTCACCGGCTGCCGCCAACCGTTTCTGGGCCGCACGCTCTCTCGCCTTCATCCGGGATCAACCCACAGCCGTCATCAGGCTCGTCGCCCGCAAAGGCCTTTTCGGTCTCCACTCCCACGATGCCTGGGACCTCGCCACACAGCAGCGAAAATCCGCTGAGCTCCCACAGTGGCCGTGGCTCCCCTTCGGTTTTGCAGTTGCACTCGCAGGGCTCGGCGCGGCCTGGGGGCGCAGCACCTCGGGCCACGCATCCCTTGTGCTTTTCTCGGTCGGCGGCTGGACCGTCATGCTCCTCTTCTACGTCACGTCCCGGCAGCGAAATGTCCTTCTCCCGGCGGTCGCCTTGCTGGTCGGGCTCGCCGTGCACGAAGTCGTTCAACGATGGGGCGCAGAGTCCCGACGTTCGGTACTTGTTGCCGTCGGCCTTGTCCTGGCGATCGGCTTCGCCCTGACCAGGGCCGGCCCCGCCCAACGTGAGGACACCCACACCTGGGACCTCCGCTTCGCCGCGCAGCGGGCCTTTGTCGAAGCCACATCGGCCGATGCGGCAGGGCGCCTCTCAGACCGCGATGACGCTCTGGCTCGTGCGGCGACCTTTCTCGACCGAGAGGCTCTGCTCGCAGCCCCCGCGGACCTCGTTCGCCAGCATGTGAGCGCAGAGCTCAAAACCGGGCCGTCTCCACAGCGACGCTTCGATCTGGCGCTGGTACTGGTGGAGATCGGTCGGCACGCCGAGGCCGCGGCGCTGCTCGAGGGTCTCAGGGCCGATCGTTACCAGCCCCGGCGAGGGGCCCGGATCACCTCATCCGTATCGTTTCATCTCGCGCGCTGCCAGCTGGCTCTCGGAAACCGGCAAGACGCGATGACGAGCCTGAAACGCGCCCTCGAGGAGGCGCCGGGCGAAGCTCGAACACTCGCCCTTTACGCACTGATGCTGGAGGACACCGATCGTCGATCGGCAGCTGCATCGTTGCGTGAACTGACCCAGATTCACGACCGTTTCACCGCTCGCCTGGCAACAGCCCATGCCTTGCTGGACCTCGGCCACCCAGACCTCGCGATCTCCACCATCATCGCCGTCGATACCGAACTCGAGGAGGGGGCCTCCTCGCGAGCCCTCTCTTGGTGACACCGGACTCCGGCCCCCGGCGATTCCCGGTGTTCAAGCTCGCCACCGCCTGAGGTACAATCCCCGCTGCATTGCCTCGCAGGACGGGTCGGTGCGACCCCAACCACCGAAGGCGAGTCTTCCCGAATACTCAGCGCGAACGGAGGAATGCATGAGCGATCAACACGTCAAGGTTCTCATCATCGGTTCCGGCCCGGCCGGTCTCACGGCGGCCCTGTACGCCGCACGAGCCGACCTCGAGCCGCTGGGGATCGAAGGCATGCAGCCCGGCGGTCAACTCACGATCACCACCGAGGTCGAGAACTACCCAGGTTTTCCGGAGGGGATCACCGGGCCCGAGCTGATGCAGCGCACCAAGGCCCAGGTTGAGCGCTTCGGCACCCGATTCATCTTCGATCAGGTGTCCCGTGTCGAGCTCGACCGGCGCCCTTTCGAGGTAACAACCGCCGACAACGGAACCTGGACCTGCGACGCGCTCATCGTCGCCTCCGGAGCAACAGCCCGGCTCCTGGGGCTGGAATCCGAAAGCGAGCTCATGGGATACGGCGTATCAGCCTGTGCCACATGCGACGGGTTCTTCTTTCGTGACAAGGAGATCGCAATCGTCGGCGGCGGAGACACGGCGCTCGAAGAAGCCCTCTTTCTCACGAAGTTCGCCTCGAAGGTCACCGTAATCCATCGACGCGACGCCCTAAGGGGTTCGAAGATCATGCAGCAGAGAGCCCTTTCAAACCCCAAGATCGCTTTT
>CAZCEX010000107.1:0-10683 GCA_964497785.1 uncultured Thermoanaerobaculia bacterium
GACCTGGCGCTCGAGGGCGACCTGCTCGAGCGCGCCGGCTCGGGACAAGCCTCTCTCTTTCTTTATTCCTGGGCCGGTCCGGTGGTCGTCGTCGGGTACGGCCAGGATGCCCAGAGTCTGAACCTCGGCTGGTGTCGGTCGTTAGGGATTCCGGTGCTGCGCAGGGTGACCGGGGGGACCGGCGTAATCCATGCTCGCGACCTCGCACTCTCTCTCTTTTTTCCAGAGGACAACCCCTGGGCGGAGGGAATCGTCAGCCTTTATGACCGATTCCTCGATGTGTTGGCCCCCGCGCTGGTGCGAGCCGGCGGTGAGGTCGAACGAAAGAGGCAGCCGGCACGAGGCGCTCGTGTGCGATCGCCCATCTGCTTCGAAGATCAGCTCGCGGATACGCTCGTTGCCGGTGACCGTAAGGTGGTGGGCTGCGCTCAGGCGCGGCGGAGGGGTGGGGTGCTGATTCACGCCCTCGTATCTCTCAATCTTGATGCCACGACGTACGCGCGGGTGTTTGGAGTCACCGAAAAACGGGTGCGACTGGGTTTGGGGGAGGCGGTGCCGGGTGGGGAGCCGCAGGCTGTCGCCGACAGGCTCGAGGCGGCTTTTGTCGAGGCACTTGAGATGAGCCCGCGTTTCGAGACGGTTCCACGTGCATCGGCGCCTCGCCTGGAAGCCTACGCCACGCCGCGGTGGCGTCCCGCGGAATAGTTGGTCCTGCTCGCCTGTTGTGATGTCCGCAACTCGTGAGCCGAGGGGGCGCCGGAAGACTCGTGATGGGATACCGGTGTCGGCAGTCGCGAGTTGGTAACCTTTCAAGGGGGAATTCATGCCACGAATACCAGTGTACGAGGCGGTTACCGAGCGTCTCGATATTCTCGATCCGCAGGGGAGCGTCGATCTCGATCTCATGCCGCAGCTCGACTCGGGCCAGATGATCGAGCTCTACCGCAACATGGTGCTGATGCGTGCCTTCGATTCCAAGGCCATCAAGCTGCAGCGCCAGGGCCGCATGGGTACCTGGCCGCCGATGCGGGGTCAAGAAGCCATATCGGCCTCGGTGGCCTTGGCCATGGAGGACAGCGACTGGCTCATCCCAGCCTTTCGGGAGCAGGGTCTGATGTTGCTTCGAGGTATTCCCGGACACATCATCTATGCCTACTGGGCCGGTGATGAGCGCGGATCGTCATTTCCGGAGGGCGTGAGGTGTTTCCCCATCGCTGTTCCCGTAGGCTCGCAGTGGCAGCACGGGGCGGGGGTCGGTCTTTCGCTGAAGCTGCGTGGTGAAAAGGCGGCGGCGGTGGTGTTCGGTGGCGACGGTTCGACCTCGCAAGGTGATTTCCACGAGGGCATCAACGCGGCCGGAGTCTTCAAGGCGAATGCGGTCTTCGTCATCCAGAACAACCAGTGGGCGATCTCGGTGCCGCTCTCCAGCCAGACGGCGAGCAAGACCCTGGCCCAGAAGAGCCATGCCTACGGCGTGCCCGGCATCCAGGTCGACGGGAACGACGTCTTCGCGGTCTACTCTGCTGTGATGGAAGCGTTGGAACGTGCCCGTTCGGGAGGTGGGCCGACGCTGATCGAAGCCGTGACCTACCGCCTCGGCGACCATACGACCGCCGACGACGCCAGCCGCTACCGTTCCGATGAGGAGGTCGAAGCGTGGCGGGAACGCGATCCGATTCTCCGCCTGCGCCGGTACCTCGAGAACCATGAGCTCTGGGATGAAGGCAGGGAAGAGGCTCTTGCTGAGGAAGCCGGAGCATTTGTCGATGCCCAGGTCGAAGCCCTGGAAGCGATGGAACCGCAGCCGCTGAGCGCGATTTTTGAGCACATGTACGCCGATATGCCGCCTCATCTGGTCGAGCAGATGGAGTTTCTCGAGGCGGAGGTGGCACGATGACCGCGACAAGCCAACGGTTGACGATTGCTCAGGCCGTGCGCGACGCGATGCGCGACGAGATGCGGCGCGACGCGACCGTGCTCGTGCTCGGAGAGGATGTGGGGATTGACGGCGGAGTGTTCCGTGCGACGGACGGCCTCATCGAGGAGTTCGGTTCGGATCGTGTCATCGATACCCCACTGGCGGAGAGCAGCATCATCGGCATGTCGGTCGGGCTCGCAGCAACCGGGTTCAGGCCGATCGCCGAGATCCAGTTCATGGGCTTCGTCTACCCGGCGATCAACCAGCTTTTTTCGCACGCGGCGAGGCTGCGAAATCGGACTCGTGGGCGGCTGACCGTGCCAATGGTCGTCCGTATGCCCTACGGTGGCGGCATCCACCCGCCGGAGCACCACTCCGAAAGCTACGAAACCTTGTTCCTCAATACTCCCGGGTTCAAGGTGGTGGTTCCGTCGACGCCGTACGACGCCAAGGGGTTGCTCATCGAGGCGATCCGCAGCGAAGATCCGGTGCTCTTCATGGAGCCGAAGAGGATCTACCGCGCTTTCCGTGAGGAGGTGCCCGACGAGCCCTACACCGTGCCGTTCGGCAAGGCGGCTGTTCCGAAGGTGGGCGATGATGTGACCCTGGTGGCCTGGGGCGCGATGACCCGCGTCTGCCTCGATGCCGCAGAGGCCCTGTCGCTCGCGGGTATCTCTGCCGAGGTGGTGGATCTGCGCACGCTCAATCCCCTTGATCGCGATACGATCATGGAGAGCGTCGTGAAGACGGGCCGGGCAGTGGTCGTGCACGAGGCGCCGAAGACGAATGGTTTCGGCGGTGAGATCGTTGCCCAGGTCAACGAACATGCGCTGCTCCACCTGCACGCCCCGGTCGGCAGAGTGTGCGGGTTCGACGTTGTATTCCCCCTGGCCCGGCAGGAGGGTTACTATCTGCCCAACCGAGACCGCGTCGTTGCTGCGGTGCGCAAGGCGATGGAGTTTTAGATCATGGCTTATGTCTTCAAGTTCCCCGATGTCGGCGAGGGCATTCACGAAGGTACGGTTGTCGAGTGGCTGGTCGCGGAGGGTGACACGGTCGCCGAGGATCAGGCGCTGGTCAAGGTGGAGACCGACAAGGCGGTTGTCGAGCTGCCGTCGCCGAAAGCCGGCGTGGTGCTCAAGCTGCATTTTGCCGCCGGAGACCTCATCAATGTCGGCGACGGTCTGGTGGTGATCGGTGAGGCCGGTGAGGCCGTTTCGGAGGCGAAAGAAGCGCCTGCTGCGGTCAAAGTTTCTCCGGAACAACCGCCGCCGGTGGCCGCGGCGCCGGCCCGGGCTGCTGCGTCTCGAAGGCCCCTGGCGACTCCGCGAACCCGAGCGTTTGCCCGCAAGCTTGGAGTCGACCTGGCGACGGTTGCCGGCTCGGGTTCGGGTGGACGCATCACCGACGAGGACGTCGAACGGGCGGCGAGCGGGGCGGTTCCGGCACAGCCGGCTGCGGTCCCGGCGGCTGCTCCGGTTGTTGCGACCCAAGGCACTGTCACGACCGGCGCCGACGGGCCGGTGGAAAAGGTGCCACTGTCCCATCTGCGCAAGGTGATTGCCGGCGCCATGCAGCGTTCGAAGCAGACCGCGGCCCACGTCACCCACGTCGAGGAGGCCGACGTCACGGCCCTGATGGCCGCCTACCGCGACCTGAAGCCGCAGATCGAGGCCGAGCGGGGCGTCAAGTTTTCGCTCCTGCCGTTTTTTATCAAGGCCCTGGTGGCGACGCTCGAGGACTTTCCGATCTTCAATGCCTCGGTCGACGAGCAGGCGGGGGAGCTCCTCTACAAGAAGTACTTCAATATCGGGATCGCGGTCGATACGCCGGAAGGCCTCATCGTTCCGGTCATCAAGAACGCCGATACGAAGGACATGGTGGCCCTCGCGGCTGAGGTAGCCGACCTCGCTTCGCGCGCCCGAGAACGTCAGCTCGGCCTCGACGAGATCCGCGGGGGCACCTGCACTCTCACCAACATCGGTCCGCTGGGAGGGGTCTTCGCTACCCCCATCATCAATCAGCCCGAACTCGCGATCGTCGGCCTGCACAAGATCCAGGAGAGACCGGTCGTGCGCGACGGCGAGATCGTCATCCGCCACATGATGTACCTGTCGGTCTCTTTCGACCACCGCTGGATCGACGGCGCAGAAGGCGCCCGGTTCATGACACGGTTCGCTGGGCTGGTTTCGAACCCGAATCTCTTGATGGCGAGGTTGTAAATGGTTGTTGGATCTGTTTCTCGTGGGTGTCAGGTTGTTGTCGTCGGCGGTGGGCCGGGTGGGTATGTTGCCGCAATCCGTCTCGCCCAGAAGGGCAAGGACGTCATTCTGGTCGAACGCTCTCCGCGGCTCGGGGGCGTGTGCCTGAACGAGGGGTGCATCCCCTCCAAGGCGCTCATTCACGCCTCGGACGTTTTCCACGAGGCCGGCCATGCCAAGAAGATGGGTGTCACGATCGCGGGTGTCGAGGTCGACATGCCGGCGATGATCGGCTGGAAGAATACTATCGTCGAACGCCTCACAAGCGGCGTGAGCTATCTGTGTCAGAAGAATGGGGTTGAGGTCTTCACGGGCGAGGCTCGTTTTGTCGACGACCGGAAGTTGGCGGTGACTACCCAGGACGGTGTGGTCGAGGTCTCCTTCGAGCAGGCGGTCATAGCCACTGGCTCGTCGCCGATGGCTCTTTCAGGGTTTGACGTCGATGGTAAAACGGTGATCGGTCCGCGAGAGGCCCTCGATCTCGAGGAGGTCCCCGGCAAGCTGGTCGTCATCGGCGCCGGCTATATCGGCCTCGAGCTCGGAACGGTCTATGCAAAGCTCGGCTCGGAGGTCACCGTCGTCGAGTTCCTCCCCGAACTCTTCCCGACGATGGATCCCGAGGTCGGCAAGACCCTCAAACGAAGCCTCAAAAAGCTTGGCATCAAGCTTCACCTCAGTTTCAAGGCCATGGCCGTCGAGGCGGGTTCACCCTCCATCGTGGTTGCCGCTCATCGCGAGAAGGAGCAGGCTCTGCGGCTCGAGGCCGACAAGGTCCTGGTGAGCATTGGTCGCGTCGCCAACTCGACGGGTCTCGGTCTCGAGGATATCGGCGTTACCACCGATACGAAGGGCTTCATCGGCGTCAACGACCGGATGCAGACCAACGTGCCTGGGATCTACGCGATCGGCGACGTCGTCGGTGGTGCTCTGCTCGCCCACAAGGCCTACCAGGAGGCCAAGGTCGCAGCCGAGGTCATCTGTGGTGAACCGGCCGCCTTCGACAACGTTGCCATCCCGGCGGTCGTCTACACGGATCCAGAGATCGCCGTCGTCGGTCTGTCCGAGGCCGAGGCGCGAGAGCAGGGCTATGAGCCGATCACCGGGAGCTTCAGCTTCAAGGTCTCCGGGCGAGCGATGTCGCTGGAAGCGACCGACGGTTTCGTCAAGGTGATCGCCGATGCCGAGTCGAAGCAGTTGCTGGGCATGGTGGCTGTGGGCAAGGGCGTTTCGGAGCTCGTCGGCGAGGCCACCCTGGCCCTCGAGATGGGCGCCTTCCTCGAAGATGTGGCGTTGACGATCCACCCCCACCCGACCATGTCGGAAGCCGTACAGGAGGCCGTCGAGGCGGCGTTGGGGCAGGCGGTTCATCAAGTGAATCGGTAGGGGCGAGGGCCTCCGCCCACCCGGTCCAAAAGTCGAAAAGTCGAAGAGTCGCCCCCATCCAAGGATCTGGGTATCGTTCGCTGGACCTGGACCTGGACCTGGACCTGTCCCCAGCCCAGAAGCGGCAGTTGAGCCGGCCGTCGCGGGTCGAGGCGGCAGGCGAAGTCTGCTGTGGGTACCTCGGTCGCGTGATGCTTCGGAGAACCGCCGGCGACGAGGCCCTCCCTCCACCCGTCCTGGTGGGATGCCCAGACAATCAATGACGATGGCGACCGGGAACGGCGGCGTTTGACCGTTCACTATTTCTCAGGCCGAGCTATGCTGGATTCAGCATTAGAGAAGCCGAACAAACAAAGGGGGGAGTCGCCGCATGCCTGATCCGACGATCGTATGGTTCAAGGACCTCAGTCTCGGAGATCTACCGATGGTGGGGGGTAAGAACGCCTCGCTGGGGGAGCTCATCTCGCTCGAAGGGGTGAAGGTACCGAACGGGTTCGCCATCACGACCGCGGCGTGGGAGCACTTCATGGAATCCCTGAAACCGCGGATCGCCGAGCTCATGGCAGAGTTGATCGCCGACGGCTATCGCGATACGAAACTGCTCGACGGGACCGCGCACGAGATTCGTACCCTGATCGAGGCGCACGAGTTCGACCGCGACTTCGAGTGCTCGCTGGCCGACGGTTTTCGGCAGCTCGACCCGAAGCGCAACGTCGCTGTTCGGTCCTCCGCGACGGCCGAGGACCTTCCGGAAGCGAGCTTTGCCGGCCAACAGGACACCTTCCTCAATGTCTCGAGCCTTGCCGACCTGCTCGACAAGGTGAAGCGGTGCTTTTCTTCGCTTTACACGGCACGGGCGATGTCCTATCGCCACGACAACCACTTTCCTGAGGATGGCGTCGCCCTGTCGGTCGGTATCCAGGAGATGGTCAGAGCCGACTGGAATGGCGTCAGCGGCGTGCTGTTCACGATCGACACCGAGACGGGCAATGAAAACCTGATTCTGATCACCCCCCACAAAGGCCTCGGTGAGGCCATCGTGCAAGGCGAGGTCAAACCCGACGAGGTCTACGTCCTGCGCCACTCGCAAAAGGTGATCCAGAACCCGCTTGGTCTGTTGAGCGACGAGTACTATGCGGAGCTGGCGCACCAGGCTCTCATCATCGAGGACCACTACCGGCAGGAGTATGGGCGCGAGATGTACATGGACATCGAGTGGGCGATGGACGGCGAGACCAAGGAGCTTCACATCCTGCAGGCGCGGCCGGAGACGATCCACTCCCGGGCCGTGAGCTACAAACGGTTCTACTTCACCGACGACCTTGCCAAACACAGGGTCGTGGCTCAGGGGCGACCGGTCGGCACGAGGATTGGTCATGGTGAGGCGAATCACCTGAAAGATGTCAGCCAGATGGACTCCTTCCGCGACGGCCAGGTGCTGGTGACGCGCATGACAGACCCGGACTGGGAGCCGATCATGAAGAGGGCGGGGGCCATCGTCACCGACCTCGGTGGACGGACCTGCCACGCGGCGATTGTCGCTCGTGAAATGGGCATCCCGTGTGTCGTCGGCACAGAAACCGGGATGGACACCATCGAGCGCGGTATGGAGATCACGGTCTCGTGCGTCGGCGGGGAGCAAGGTACCGTGATCGAAGGCCTGCCAGAGTACACGGTCGAGGAGGTCAGCCTCACAGACCTGCCGCAGACCAGGACGAAGATCATGCTCAACGTCGGTACGCCGGAGCACGCGCTCGCCGCTGCTCGGCTCCCGAACGACGGTGTCGGCCTCGCCCGACTCGAGTTCATCATCGCCTCGCACATTGGCCAGCATCCGCTCTACCTGCTCAAGCTCGGCAAAGAACAGGTCTTCGTCGACAAGCTGGTGGCGGGCATCAGCCGCATTGCTGGCGCCTTCTACCCCGAGCCTGTGATCTTCCGATTCTCCGACTTCAAGTCGAACGAGTACGCCAACCTCAACGGTGGCAGGGCATTCGAACCCGAGGAGGAGAACCCGATGATCGGCTGGCGGGGCGCTTCCCGCTACTACGACGACCGCTACCGAGAGGCCTTCCAGCTCGAGCTGGTTGCGATGCGCCGCGTCATCGAGGACCTGTGTCTCGACAATATCAAGGTCATGGTGCCGTTCGTGCGAACACCTTGGGAGGGTGAGAAGGTCCGACGGCTCATCGACGACGGGGGCGTTAATGCAGAGGTCTACATGATGTGCGAGCTGCCGTCGAACGTCATCCAGGCCGATGATTTCCTGCAGATCTTCGACGGTTTTTCGATCGGTTCCAACGATCTCACACAGACGACTCTCGGCCTCGACCGCGACTCGGCGCAGATCGCCCACCTCTTCGACGAGCGCAACCCGGCCGTGAAATGGCTCATTGCCCGGGCGATCGACGCCTGCAAGAAGGCGGGTAAAAAGGTCGGGCTGTGCGGTCAGGCGCCCTCGGACCACCCGGACTACGCCGAGTTCCTCGTTGGCTGCGGTATCGACAGCTTTTCGGTGACCCCCGACGTGGCCGTCAAGACGCGACTGTCGGTGGCCGAAGTTGAGGCGAGGCTTAGAAAATAGTAGAGACGAAAAATTTATTTAGTTAAGCTTAAAAAGATCTTTCGTCTACCATAGTATTTTATTTTGTCTTCCCTAAAATTTCTTGAACGACGACTTCAGCCGGCATCGGCCGACCGAGGTGGAAACCTTGGCCGAGATCGCAGCCCAGGTCCGCAGGCGTTTGAGCTGAGCCTCGGTTTCGATCCCCTCGGCGATGACAGTCAGGCCGAGGTTCTTTCCCAGGGAGAGAACCGTTTCCACGATGCCCAAGCTCTCTTGGTCACCATTGAGACTGGTGACGAAGGAGCGGTCGATCTTCAGGGCGTCGATGGGCAGTTTTTGCAAATAGCTCAGAGATGAGTACCCGGTGCCGAAATCGTCGACCCATACACCGAGCTCGGCAGGCCGTCCGCAACCGAATAGGTGTCAACGTGCAGCCGTTCTTGCCCCATTGTTCGAGCATGAGTCGAGCTACAATCGAATCAGACGTGACGGCGGGATTGAATGCGGCTCGGCCTGTCTTCCGGGTCGGAGCTTTTAGGGAAGAGGCGTGTCATTGGCTGTTGAACCCAGGTTCTCACCATTCGATTCGTTGATGGCATCACCATCAATGACGGTGTTCCTGATCCTGCTCGTGGTGATCACTGGCGTTGGCACCGGATTGACCCACGCCGCCTCCCCGCTTGAGATTCCCCATCGGCAGGGAACCATCGTCATCGACGGAGACCTGGGAGACTGGACGGGTCCGGCGCTCGAGATCCGCTTTGTCGAGGTTGAGCTACCGACGCTGATGGCCAACTCGGTTGTCGCCCGACTGGCGTGGGACCAGGGGACGTTGTGGGTGGCGATCTCGGTGAAGGACGCGGAGGTCTTTGCGCCCCCGCCGGGCATCGAGCTGGGGCAGGCTTTCAGGCTCGCCCGCTGGGACTCGGTTGAGGTGTATCTCGACACCGACGCGAGCGGCGGCCCGCGCATGGACCATACCGACTTCCAGTTCATCATTTCGTGTGATGGGCGGGCGGCCATCATGCAGGGTGACACGATCGTATCGACGGTGGAGGAGATCACGGTGCCCAAGCTCGAGCGCAAGGGGCTCGGCCTGGTCAGCGCAGGGGCGCTGAGACCGTGGGGTTACGAGGTCGAGTGCGCCATCCCGCTGCCAATTATAGGTGTGCGGGCGTCGCCGGGTGCAACGGTGGGGCTCGACATTGGGTGCAACGATTGGACGGAAAGCCACCCTGTGCTCCCCGAGGTCCAGTGGGGCCTCGAGGCGCTGCAAAAGATCGAGGACGGCGTCGAGTTTCCCGAACTGCCGCTCGAGGATGGGGAGGTGGCTGCGGAGGCGGTCTACGAGATATTCGACCGGGCCTACCACCCGGTCGCGTGGTCCGACACCAGGGACTGGGGCTACCCGCAGGATTGGCGAGAGGTGGTATTCGCCGGGAGACCAGCCGCCCACGAAAGACTGGTGAGCCGTTTTGGTGTCCTGCGCCTGCTCGCCACAACCGTGGTTGTCGCATTGGTGATCGTTGTTCTGATGGCCATCGGGATCTGGTTCAGGTTCAGGAGGCGCGTCAGTCGGCTGCTCGAGCGTTTCGAGGAGTCGGTGTCGGATCCCCTCGCGCCGGTTTTGCAGGCGGCAGAGGGCGGAAAGCCTGCGGCAGCCGACATCGAGCGACCGCCTACAGCGGGTCTCGACGTGCTTTCGGGCCGGACCGAACACATTCGGGTCGTTGTCAAGGAGGGCGGAGACGCGGAGAACCTCATCGATCGGGCGATCTTCGTCATCCACGAACACCTGACTGAAAATCTGGCTCCGAAGGAACTCGCCGAACGACTGAACGTTTCACTGCGCACCCTGCAGAGATACTTGGCGACGTCACTGGACTGTACGCCGCGCGAGCTCATCATGTCGCTCAAGATGAGAGAGGCGAAGCGCCTCCTGCGTGCCGGAAAGCACAACGTGACCGAGGCAGCGATGGAGCTCGGTTTCTCCAGCTCCTCCCACTTCTCGAGCCGCTTCAAGACTTTCTACAAGAAGAGCCCGATTGAAGTGATCCGGTCTGAAAGCGAAAAGGACCAGATGGGCTGAAGGCCCGAATCCAATGACACGGGTGCGTGGGACCACGTTATTCCGTGACGATCCTCACATCGAAGGTCTCAGTTACCAACCCTGATCCGAGTAGTCGAGGATATGATTTTTTGATGAGATGTGAGAAGACTCCCCCGATAGCGACACTCGGGCTGTGTGTCCTGTTCACTGTCGTACCGTTGGCGCCGGCCACTGCCCAGGATTTCTCCTACGAGGTTTCACTGGGAGGTGCGGAAGGCGACTACGGAACCGACTCCACGGTCACCAGCCTTGTTCTGCTCAACGGGCTGGCATACTCCGACGGGCGGTTCTTCGTTGATCTGTCGCTGCCCGTTATTTTTCAAGACTCAAACGACCTGAGCTGGATCGGGGGAATGCCCATGCCCCGGGGCCAAGGCGGCAACGGCGGCAACGGCGGCACCGGTGGTGGTGGTGGCGGTGGTGGTGGCGGCGGCGGTGGCGGGGG
>CAZCEX010000108.1:0-10568 GCA_964497785.1 uncultured Thermoanaerobaculia bacterium
TCAAGGACCAGCCTGGACACACCGATCCCAAACCTGACCACACGACCAGGTCACGGCGTAGCCGAAGGCGAAGCCGGACTCCCTGCCAAGATTAAAAAAAAACTACTTGACCGCGGCGCCTGAGATGCTTTGTGAAACAAAATGGGAGCATTTTCGAATACGGCGAATGCACATTCCTCAGCAACGATGGCGAAATGGCGTGCCCCGACACGTTCTGAAGGCACTTACAAAACCTCGGTACTTGAAAATATCTACCGAGGTTTATAGAATTCACGTGCATGTCGGAAAAGATCACGCCCAAGCTCCTCCAACAGGCCGACCTCGGGAGCTTCTTCAGGCCTCGAGACCTTGCGCCTCTTGGCATCTCATTCTATGAACTACGGAAGCTTGTTGCCGCTGGTGGGCTGGAACGAGTTGCCCGAGGTCTGTACAGGCTCACGTCGGCGGAGATTACACAGGACTATACGTTGGCCGCAGTGGCTGCCAGTGTACCGCGCGGAATAGTCTGCCTGTTGTCGGCACTGAGCTACCACGGAATCGGCACACAGAGTCCCCGGCAGGTCTGGCTTGCTATTGATGTAAAAGCCCACCCACCGCGGATCCCGAACTTCCCAATGAGATTGGTTCGGTTTTCTGGTCCATCGTTGAAGCACGGAGTTGATCCCGTTCGTTTCGAGGGAGTTTCGTCGCGCATCACCAGCCCTGCTCGTACCGTGGTGGACTGCTTTCGGTTTCGCCGACTGGTGGGCCCGGAGGTTGCCCTCGAAGCCCTTCGGGAGTCGCTGCTCAACGGCCAGACAACACGCGACGACATCTGGCGTGCCGCTTTGGCCTGCCGTGCGGCCTCGTTGGTGGAACCCGTGCTCGAGGTCCTGTCCACATGAGTCCCCGCCGCCCAAACCCGGCGGATTTGGCCGCGTCGCTGCGACGGCGGCTCCGCAATCTGGCGGACGAGCGGGGAACGGACTTTCGCATGATCCTCGAGCGATACGGAGCCGAGCGGTTCCTCTTTCGGCTCGGAGAATCGGCGGAGCAGGATCGGTTTGTCCTCAAGGGCGCCATGCTCATGCAACTGTGGGCCAACCAGGAGTTTCGTTCCACCCGTGATGTGGACCTGTTGGCTCACGGCCCTACCGACCACGCGAGCATCCGGCACAGCATCGAGTCGATTTGCGCAGTCGAGTGCCCTGAGGACGGGGTGAGATTCGACCCTTCCACGATCACGGTGACCGACATCCGGCACGATCAAGAATATGGCGGTGTCCGCGTCAGAATGAAAGCATGGCTCGGCACAGCACGGATTGACGTCCAGGTGGACATTGGCTCCGGGGATGCAGTGACGCCGCGCCCCTTGACGCTCGATTACCCGACGCTGCTCAGTCAACCCGTACCGCACGTGAGCACCTACCCGCGCGAGAACTTTGTTGCCGAAAAGCTCGATGCAATGGTACGCCTCGGTCCGAAGAACTCGAGGATGAAGGACTTCTGGGATGTGGCCGCGATGGCGAGTTTCTTCGAGTTCGAGGGTGAACTACTGCGGACCGCAGTCAGAGCAACATTCCAGCGCCGACGAACCTCTCCATGCACACTGGACGCCCGCGCACGGTTGGAGTGTTCGAGCTAAATGAAGGTCTTCGTTCTCGGTGGTACTGGATTCATCGGGTATCACGCAGTGCGGGAGCTGTTCGAGCGGGGTCACCAGGTAACGGTGCTCGCCCTCGATCTTCCAGATCCAGATTTACTGCCAAAGACAGTCGATATCCGACTGGCCAATTTCGACGAGTGCCCGGATGATGAGGTGAAGAAACTCCTCGAAGGGCATGACGGCGTTGTATTCGCCATCGGCCTCGACGATCGGCAGGTACCCAAAGCCCCGGCCTACGACTATTTCTACGCCGCCAATGTGACACCCGCTGAGAGATTTTTCCGGCTCGCCAGCGAGGTTGGAGTGCAGCAGGGGACACTGTGTGGTTCTATGTTCGTCTACTTCGATCGCATCTGGCCCGGGATGAACATTGCCAGCCACCATCCCTACGTCCGGGTACGCAAGGAGCAAGCAGAGGTAGCCCTAAAAGCCGCCAGCGGCATGACCATCGCCATCTTGGAGCTCCCCTATATCTTTGGCAGCATGCCGGGCCGGACTCCCCTATGGGCGCCATTGATCGACTACGTCCGGTCGCCGTGGCCACTGTTCTACACGTCAGGCGGAACCACGATGATCTCCGTAGAACACGTTGCGGAGGCCATCGCCGGTGCGATGGAGTGCAACCGAGTCAGCGGCTGCTACCCCGTGGGCGACGTCAACATGACCTGGCAGGAGATGCTGGCCAGCTTCGGCGGGATGGTGGGCAGGACCAAGCGTGTGATCACGGTTCCCCCGGCGGTCATGAAACCCGCCATGTGGCTCTACATGGTCATGAAGAGGCTGGCGGGTCTGGAGCACGGGCTACAACCGGTCAAGCTCATGGATCTGCAAACCATCCATACTTTTTTCCGCGATGAGGACCTGCAGGCCTCAAGGCAGGCGCTGCATTTCGGTAGCGGCGGGATCGAGCAGGCCCTCCGGGAGACGGTCGATGCCTGCCTGCCACCGAGCACGGCCGGCGGCACAACCAGCGGCGCGGCGCCCCGAGAACGAGTGGAATAACACCTTTTGTTTTGCCGAGGCGTCGTTGGTCAAGGGTCGCGGGCGTGCATGCTGCTGTCGCCCACACACCTTTTACAACCGGCGTCATTGGCCTATCCTGAGCTATAGCAGCTCAAAGGAGGCCATACCATGTTTCCGCGTCAGATCGCCGCTCTGCCCGCGGCCTTGCTCGCCGTGCTTGCCTGCACCGTCATCGCACCGCCTGTCTCCGCCCAGGGTACCGACTTCCCGGTATGGGATGGCCTCGGCGCGGCTGCCTGCGACGAGAACTTCCCCGCCGTCGCCCACAATGAGGACCTCGACCAGTTCCTGGTCGTCTTCCAGCGGGACAACGGCACTTTCGGCAACTGGGACCTGTCAGCGGTGCGGGTGAGCTCCACCGGAGCTACCATCGGCGCGCCCTTCACCGTCGTCGGCACGGAAAACGACGAAATCTACCCAGCGATCGCGCGAAACCCAACCGACAACAACTACCTGGTGACCTTTATCCGGTCCAACAGCACGCCCGGCTATTTCGGCGACGTCTGGGGCGTCCTGGTAGAACACGATGGCACAGTAGGCACGCCGTTCAGCATTGCGGCCTATCCCGACGCACAGTACGAGCCCGACGTGGCCTACTCCGTCTCTGCCAGGCGCTACCTGGTGGTGTGGGACGAGTATCAGAACCCGGGGCCGACCTTCGTGCGTGGTCAGCGCGTATTGCCCGACGGGCAGACTCCGGGCTCCCGTTCCAACCACCGTGTCAGCATCGACCCGGTCGGATACCCGCCGAGCGCTCACCAGATCAACCCGGCGCTGGCCTACAGCCCGTCAACCGCCGACGCACTCGTGGTCTGGGCCGACAACGGTCACTACACCGAGCCGACGGCCGGCGAATGGGGTCTGTGGGGACGGCATTGGGTGGCAGCGATCTTTGCCGACGGTTTGGAGGACGGCGATTTCAGACAGTGGTCGGTCGCGGTCCCGTAGGAGAATCCTCAATCATCAGAAGCGGCGGGCATGGACTCTCCGCCGGGCAGGGGTTGATCGATGTCTGCGGCCGGCGATGGTCTTGTCAAATCCGCGCGCTCTTGCAGCAATGAGATGATGATTGTGATCTTATCGTCGGGAGTTTCTCATGCAGCCTTCATCTCGGTCGATCGATTCAGAAAGCTCGACTCACCAATGGCAGAGCACAGCCTGCATTCTGTGCCCGCTGAACTGTGGTCTCGAGGTCCAGGTGGAAAACGGCCACCTGAAGAAGATTCGCGGCGACAAGGATCACCCCATTTCCCGAGGCTACCTTTGCCAGAAGGCGTCGCGCCTCGACTTCTACCAGAACGCCAGGAGTCGTCTCACCGCTCCCTTGAAGCGGCAGCCGGATGGCACCTTCGAGCAGATTTCGTGGGGGGTGGCAATCAACGAGGTGGCCTCGAAACTGAAGCATCTGCGGGACACCTTCGGTGGCCACAGCTTGGCCTACTACGGCGGCGGGGGCCAGGGCAATCACCTCGGCGGGGCCCATGCTTCCACGCTGCGCGCCGCCATGGGCACCCGTTTCATCTACAGCTCCCTGGCGCAGGAGAAGACCGGGGGCTTCTGGGTCAACGGCAAGATGTTCGGGAAGCAGACCTGTCACCCCGCCGAAGACGTCGAAAAAGCCGACTTCGTGCTCTTCATCGGCACCAACCCGTGGCAGGCGCACGGGTTTCCCCGAGCCCGCAAGGTGCTCAATGAGATCTCCAGGGACTCGAACCGAACGATGGTGGTGATCGACCCAAGGCAGACCGAGACCGCCGAAAAGGCAGATTATTTTCTGCAGGTTCGCCCAGGAACCGACGCGTTCCTGATGCTCGCCATGCTCGGGACAATCGTACGGGAGGGGTTGGAGAACCGAACCTTTCTTGAGCGGCGGACCACGGGCTGGGAGGAGTTGAAACCGCACCTGGAGTCAATCGACGTGGAAGACTTCGCTTGCCGCTCCGGGGTCGATTCCGAGAGCATCCGGCAGGTAGCCCGGGGCCTGGCACGAGCGGAGCGCGGGTGCGTGCGGACCGATCTTGGCCTGGAACACTCTCTACACTCGACCCTCAACACCTACCTCTCCAAGTTGCTCTTCCTCGTGACCGGCCAGTTCGGCAAGCCGGGCACGGTGAACCTGCACTCCTTCCTGGCTCCTCTCATCGGTCATTCTCCGAACCCAGGGGCGGGCGGACGCCGAACCCGCGTCACCGGCATGCGGGAGATCGCAAAGCTCTATCCGCCCAATATCCTGCCCGATGAAATCGTCACCGATCACCCCGAGCGAATCCGCGGCCTCGTGGTGGACAGCAGCAATCCCTTGATGACCGCCGCCGACACCCAAGCCTACCGCGAGGCATTCGAGAGGCTCGAGGTTCTTGTGGTGATCGACGTCGCCATGACTGAGACGGCGCAGAAGGCCGACTATGTACTTCCGGCGCCGACCCAGTTCGAAAAGTGGGAAGCGACGTTTTTCAACTTCGAGTTTCCGAGCAATTTTTTTCACCTGCGCCGGCCCGTTCTCGAGCGGCCCGCCGACACCCTGTCAGAGCCCGAGATCTACCATCGCATCGCTACGGCGATGGGGGAACTGCCGCGGAACTTCCCACTCCTCCGAGCCGTCGCAAAGCTCGACCGCGCGCTGCCCAGGGCCCGCCTGTTCCCTCTCGCGCTGAAAGCGGCTCTGGCCCTACGGCCCAGGTTGAAGCGATACCTCCCAACAGTGCTCTACGAGACTCTCGGGGCGGCCCTCCCAGAGGATGCCAATAGTGCGGCGGTCGTGTGGGCCGCCTGCCAGTTCTTCGCCCGCAAGCATGGTGATGCGGTCCGCCGCACTGGGATCGTGGACAGAGGAGCTGGGCTCGGCGAAGCCCTCTTCGAACGGATTCTGGACAGCCCGTCGGGCGCCCTGATCTCGACCCACACCGAAGAGGAGATGTGGTCGTGGATTCGTCACAACGATGGCAGGATCCGGCTCGTGATTCCGGAGATGATCGCCGAGATGAACGTACTGAAAGCGGAGAGACTTGCGAGCTTGGAGTTTCCCCTCATTCTCCTCGCGGGGGAACGGCGTGCATTTAACGCCAATACGATCATTCGCGAACAGGATTGGCGTCGGCGGGACGCCGAGGGCGCTCTCAAGATGAGCGCCGCTGACGCCGAGGCCATCGGCCTCGCAGACGGGCAGACTGCCCTTTGTGAGTCATCGCGGGGCGCCGTCGAGGTGCGGGTGCTGATCACCGACGAGCTGCAACCGGGGGTGGTGTCAATGCCGCACGGCTATGGAATTGTCGAAGACGGTGTGAAGCACGGCCCCGCCGTCAACGAGTTGACTGCCTCCGATCACTGCGATGACCTAGCGAAGACCCCTTTCCACAAAAACGTGCCGGTGCGGGTTCGCCCTGTCCGGGCCCCGGTGGATTCGGGGCCCGACGCGTCGAGCTGAGGCCAGGATGCGCTATTCACAGGAACACTAGAACGACACCCGACGCCGAATCATCGACCCTCCCGGTTTTCGCTTTGAGGCACGAGTTCAACCACTACTGCCGTTGAACAACGCGAAGACCTCGGCTTCGGTCAGCTTCTTGCGCTCACCGGCGAAGGTGTATGCCTCGGGCTTGAGGTCGATGAAGTACTCGAGAGTCATATCGAACCCTCTTTGATCGTCCAGCGTTCCAAAAGCGATATGTGAACGGCCCTGGTGCGGACCGGGCGCAGTAATCCGGTAGAACAGAGACGTGCCGCACACCGAACAAAAGCCGCGCTCCGCCCACTCCGACGACGTGTAGGTCTTGATGTTGTCTTCTCCAACCCACACGACGTCACCAGGGCTGATCGCCAGAAGGGGACCACCCGTCCATCGCCGACACATGCCGCAGTGGCATGCGGCCAGTTTCGGTTCAAGCCCCCTCGCCGTATAGGTCACCGCGCCGCACAGGCATCTTCCCATTCGTTCCAATGTGTCCCCCCCCCTCAAATGCGGTCTCCTAATGCAGAGCGAGAGCAACGAAAGTTTTGCCCTCTCCACGGTCGATCATGGTCATGTCCACCTGAGCGCCACCGCCAGAGAATCCGGCCATGGTCCTGCCGGCAACGGTGATCGGTTCGCTCCGCTGCCAATTCAGGCCGTCGTAGAATTTTCGGTAGTGGGTCAGAACGTCTTCTTTGGAAGCGGGAACCACTTGCAGCAAGGTGGCCTCTCCATCTTGCAGCGCAGACCGTTCGATCTCTCCTCCAGGGAACAGGGGAATGAACTGGAGTGGAAAACCGTCGGGCACTTCTCCAACGTAGATCCCCTGACTGTTCGCGGCAGCCTTCAACGCATCGACGGCCGAGGCAGAATCGCCGTCCTCCGTCGTCACGGTTGTCGGAGAGTCCGAAGAGGGAGAATCACCGGCCGAAATCGGGTCGGCAACCACCTCCTGGGCAACCTCGGAATCCGGAGCGCCACAAGCGATCCCGAGTGTGATCAGCGCGAGCATGGCGATGAGGGCGATGTTGTTTCGCAGAAACGTGTTCATTGTTGTTCTCCTCAAGAGGATCGTACCAGGATTCTTTGTCCATTCTTGACAGGAGGCGTCTGGCGGTTTCTCAGAACCAAGTTCAGGAGACTGATGGTTCCGATCGCATTGGTCCTGCTCGCACTCGACATCCCGGGGCTTCTGAAGTACCCGATTCTGGCTCTCTCCACCTGGGTGACTAGGAATCTGATTGTCTACGCCCACAAGAAATCAGGTCTCGGTCGCCGCCAAGCTACACACACAGGTCTCCGTCGTTGACGATCTGACGCTCGGTCCCGTCTTCGAGATGGGCGACGATGGTCGGATGGTGCACGAGGTAGTCGATGTGGGTGGTCGACTGGTTGACCCCACCCGGAAAACCGATGTTGCTGCCGAATGCGATGTGAGCCGTACGATAAGCCTTCTCGTCCTCGAGCATGATGCCGACCAGACGCGCCTTCGGGTTGAGGCCGATACCGAGCTCGGCGATCGTGCGCGCGCCTTCGTCCGTGTCGAGCAACTCGGTGATGCGCTGCTTCCACAGCTGGTCCGCACAGCGAACGGTGGTGACCTGCCCGGCCTCGACCACGAGGGAAACCGGGACGGGCGGAGGGCCTTCGCCCCCAATCGAGCCGTCGGCGACCACGATGCCGTTGGCACCGTCTTCGACCGGCGCGCAAAAGACTTCGCCACAGGGAAGGTTGCACCCCTTCTCCGTGTCGGTGATCTTGACATCGGAGACAAAGCGGCGGCCTTTGATGTCGAGGGTGATGTCGCTTCCTCCCGGCGTCGTGATCCTCACCGAGGTCGCATCCGCTAGCGCCTCGATCAGGCGTTCGGCCTGGTCGGCCATCTGACCGTAGTCCACGTCCATGGGACCGCCGTCCATCATGTCCTCGTGGATATTGGGGCTGTGGCCGACCCTGAGACCCCGCTCCTCGAGAAGCGTCAACCACTCGATGCGGAAGGGGACCTCGTCACTCGACCCGGACATGACGTTGATCACCACGTCCTTGCCTTCAACGGTGGCAGCCATGTCATCGGGCATTGCCCTGAGGGGGCGCCCCTTGTCAGGGAGCACGTACGCTGTGGTGGTGCAGCCTTCGGCGCAGGCCGCATCAAAGAACGCCTGTGAGCATTTCATGCACTGCGGGTCCTGAACCACGAGAACACGGTCTTTCGCTTTGAGCTCAAGCACGTTGACCAATGCGCGCCGCGCCGACTCGACCATACGTTCAAGATCCGCCATGACTCCTCCTCAGCTCTTTGGCATTGCCGCACAGTGTACACGCGAGCCGGGAAGACCTGGAAATCGTCAACACTCGCGTTGTGTTGGACCTGCCGGCCATTGCCGGCTTCCAGCGATCCGAGAAGGTCGTGTCGTCCTCTCGACAAAGCGCCACGGAAAGCAATCAGCGATGGCGCCTCTGAAACCTGTCCCGATTGAGCCCATCCGTTTGCGGTGACTACCAGGGTAGCGGTTCTCCGTTGGCATGCCAGAACGACCCGGATGATTCAAGGGTCAATTCGTCGATTCGCGCTATCAATCCGGCAGCGGAAACGTGTGCGTCGATCATCCCCTGGTGGCCGGTCATGTCGGTGCGCACGAATCCAGGGTGGAGAATCGCGACAGCGACGCCCCTTCCGCGGAGGTCGTGGGCGAGGGAACGCCCCGCCGTAGGCAAGCATTTGCTACCTACTCGCGCCTCGCTTACCATCGATCCATGGCAAACCCAGATCACATCGAATATTTGCGCTCGGGAACGTGGAACGAATGGCGGGCGGCAAACCCGACAATCCACACCGACCTTGTCGGTGCAGACCTTCACGGCATGGACCTCAGCGACGTTGAGTTGTCGAAGTCCAACATCACCAGGGCCAACTGTGAAGGCACCAACTTCAGGGGCGCCATCCTGGTCGGAGCCCAGTTGGAGGATACAAAATTTGCGAACACCATTTTCGACGACGCCAACCTTGGTGGCGCCAACCTGAGCCATGTCGAAATGCACGGATCGTCGTTTGTTGGCGCCAACCTCGCCGGCGCGTCCCTTCGGGCAACTGATTTCACCTCGTGTGATATGCGGCGGGCGATCCTCACCGCCTGCAACTTCGAGAGTTCAGTCTTCAGCAATGCCGATCTCACCGAGGCCGATCTTGCGGGCTGCACGCTGCACGGCGCGACCTTCAATAAGACCAACCTCGGCGGGGCGCTCCTTCAGGGCGCCAACCTCGACGGAGTCGACTTTTCGGGAAGCAAGCTCCAGTCGGCGCAGCTCGACGGCGCTTCGGCGAAACGCACCGTGTTCAATCATTGTGACCTCTCCAAGACCAGCCTGTGCAATACAGAGTTGCGCGAGGCGAACTTCCTCAACGCCAAGCTGGTCAACGCCGATCTGACCGGGGCTGTTATCAACCATGCGGGCTTCGAAGGAACCTTGCTTGCAGGCGCATCCTTGATCGGTTGCGAAGCCCAGGGCGTCGATCTCCGCCGCGCAGACGTGAAGGACGCGGTATTCGAAGGTGTTCAGCTAGCCGCTGCGAAGCTCGATGGAATGGATCTGAGAGCCTTCTCCAAGACCGGGTTATCACTGGTTCGGGCCAGCCTCAAAGGCGCCAACCTGGCAGGTCTGGATCTGAGTAGTTGGCGCCTGGAACAGGCTCGGCTCGACACGGCTGATCTGCGCAACGCCACCCTCGACGGAGTCAACATGACTGGCGCGTGCCTTACCGGAGCAATGCTGCGCGGGGCCAGCATGCACTCGGCGAATCTCAACGGTGTCGTCGCGGTCAGGGCCGGCATGGCGCACTGCGATTTGGAGAGCGCTACCCTGGTCAAGGCGGATTTGACAGGCTCAGACCTCCGGCATGCCTCGCTCAATGGCGCCGACTGCAGTCACTGCCGTTTCTCGGGCGTCGATCTCCAGGACTGCGACCTGCGTGATGCCACCCTCAGTGGCGCCCGATTCTGGGGCGCCCATGCAGAGCGAACCAAGTTTCCGACCGCAGGCATGGCCTGGAGTATTTTTCTGGCCATCTCCGGCATCTTCATGAAACGTCCGCAACACACTGGCCGGCCCGGATGACCCCTTAAGCGCTTCGACTCTATCGTGGCCGTGCCTACTGAGGCTCCAGGTATCCCAAGGCACTGAGCGCTTCAGCGTCCTCGTCACTGAGACCCGAGTCTGAAGTGGGGCCCTATTGTTCTGCGGTCCACCTGTCGCGGTCGTCTCAGACATCTTTGGCAAGGCCCTGTTTTCTCCACTTTGTCTTACAAAAAACCCCCCTCCGGAGAGGGGGGTTTGTTCGTGTTGGCAGAAAGCTCTACCAGCGGCCTCCGCCGCCGCCGCCATCGCGGTCGCGGTTCTTGGCCTGGGCGACGTCGACCTTGATGGTCCGTCCGTCCAGCCCGGTCTGGTTGAGGG